>WFXX01000103.1 GCA_015490395.1 Gammaproteobacteria bacterium
CCCCAGGGCGGATGCCTGCCCGCTCCGCCGGCCCCCCGGGCAGCACCCCGGCCACTAGGGCCCCCTGAGGGCGATCCAGGCCAAAGCTCTCGGCCAGGGCCGGGGTCAGGTCCTGGATCTCCACCCCGAGCCAGCCCCGGATCACCCGGCCGTAGCGCACCAGGTCCTCCAGCACCCGCAAGGCCACGTGGGTGGGGATGGCGAAGCCTACCCCCTGCGAGCCGCCGGAGCGGGTGAAGATGGCAGTGCTGATGCCCACCAGCTCCCCGCGGGCGTTGACCAGGGCCCCGCCCGAGTTGCCAGGGTTGATGGCCGCATCGGTCTGGATGAAGTCCTCGAAGGTGCTGATCCCCAGCTCCTTGCGCCCCGTGGCGCTGACGATGCCCAGGGTCACCGTCTGGCCCACCCCGAAAGGGTTGCCGATGGCCAGCACCACGTCGCCCACGCGCAGCTGCTTGGAGCGGCCCACGGTGATGCGGGGCAGGTCCGGCAGGTCGATGCGCAGTAGGGCCAGGTCCGTCTCCGGGTCCGCGCCCACCAGGCGGGCCTCCGTGGTGCGTCCATCGGCCAAGGCCACCAGCACCTCGTCCGCCCCCTCGATGACGTGGTGGTTGGTGAGCACGTGGCCTCGGGGGTCCACGATCACCCCCGAGCCCAGGCTGGTGCTGCGCCGCGGCCGTGGCCGGCCCTCGCCGAAGAAGCGTCGTAAGAAAGGTGCCTCCGGAATCGCCTGGCGGCCCACCACGCGCCTGGAGTAGATGTTCACCACGGCCGGGGCGGCCGCTGCCACCGCCTCCGCGTAGGAGGCGGGTCCGGGGCTGCGTCCCGCCGGTGCCGGCGCCTGCAGGATGCGCACCGGCTCGGGGGGCCGCAGCACCTCCGGACGCAGGATCACCAACAGCACGAAGGCCGTGGCCCCGGCGGCCAGGCCCACCTCCAGCACAAAGGCCAGCAGGCGGCGCAGGAGGCCGCCCCCGGCGCGCGCTCGCTCTCCCGTCATACGGCTCCCTTTCGCACGCGCTTGGGAACGTACGGCACCAGCATAGCCGTTTCCGAGCCCCAGCGCGGCGCTTGTCCCCCGTCGCTGAGCAGGGCATGCTTGGCCGGTGCGCAGGAAGGATGCCGCGGACGTTTTGCGTGATGGTCGCTTTAGCGGAGCTGGTGGCCTATCTGGATGGCCTGCTACAGGCGTCGGAGGTCTCGGACCACGCGCCCAACGGGTTGCAGGTAGAGGGGCAGCCTGAGGTCCGTCGCCTGCTGACGGGTGTTACCGCTTGCGAGGCCCTGCTGCGTGAGGCCGTTGCCTGGGGCGCCCACGCGGTGCTGGTGCACCACGGCTGGTTCTGGAAGGGGGAGCCGGCCCCGGTGGTGGGGATGCGGCGCCGACGCTTGGCTTTGCTGCTGCACCACGATGTCAGTCTCATCGCCTATCACTTGCCCCTGGACCGCCATCCCGAGCTGGGTAACAACGCCCAGCTGGCCCGGGTGCTGGGCTTGGAGGGAGCGGCCGCCGTGGGCGAGGGCGGGCTGCTCTGGGCGGCCACCCTGGAGCCTGCGCTGTCCTTGGAGGCCCTGGCACGGCGCGTGGCCGCGGCTCTTGGCCGCGAGCCCCTCACGGTGGTCGGGGGCCGGCACCCGGTGCGCCGCCTGTGCTGGTGCACCGGGGCTGCCCAAGGGCTGATCCACGCCGCCGCCGCATGCGGGGCCGACGCCTTTCTCTCCGGAGAGATCAGCGAGCGCACCGTGCACGAGGCCAGGGAGCTGGGCGTGCACTACTTGGCTGCGGGGCATCATGCCACTGAGCGTTACGGGGTGCGGGCGCTGGGTGAGCACCTGGCTGCGCGCTTCGCCCTGGATCATCGCAACGTGGAATTGGACAATCCCGCTTGAAGCCATGGAGCTTTTCCTCACCAAGCGCGAGGATAACCGGAAAAAGGCCGCAAATGGCGGACAAAAACGCCTTTTTTCCCCGCTGCGTGCGGCGTTGACACATCCTCGACGGTTGGTCTAGGATGCCAGACCCGCAGCGGCGCTAAGCGGCGCAAGAAAACAACAAGCGCTCGTGCCGCCGGGTGCCTGCCCGATAGCGATAACGAGATTGGGGACATTGGGGCTTGTGCGAGGATGAGGGCCGGCAGCCAGCCGGTCACCACAGGGGGGAGTGGGGATGCGCATGAGGTTTCGCTGTCGCCTCTCGGGCGTCTGCTCCGGCATCCCTGTCTCCGATCGTCGAGAGCAAAGGGTGCCGTGGGGGGGCGCGCCTTCTGTGTCGCTTTCCATCTTCGTGCCTTCACCGCTACGGGCCTCGAGCGCCTGAAGGCTGGGCGCGCGGCCGGCACGCCCGCATCCAGGGAATCCGTATCTTCGAGACGCCGATCGCGAGGAAAGTCATGTCTGCGAGCGAGAGCTTCCTGATGGAGCAGCGGCACCGGCCGCGGCAATGCGAGGCAGGACGCGGAGCCTGGGGCAGGGGCTGGTGGGCTCTAGTGGTGCTCTTGTGCGCCTTGGCCTTCCCCGCTGTGTGGTCGCCCGCTGCGGTCCGTGCCGCCGAGGTGCCTAACGCGGTCCCGCCCGAGGGCAGCTACGATGGTAAGCACGTCCCGCAGCCCATCGAGTTCCCCCACGATGTCCACGTCAAGGTCAACCAGATCAACTGCATGTACTGCCATACCTATGCGCGGCGTAGTCCGGTGGCAGGCATCCCGCCCACCAGCAAGTGCATGGGGTGCCACTCGGTGATCGCCACGGACAAGCCCCGCATCAAGAAGCTCGTTGAGTACTGGGAGAAGAACCAGCCACCCCCTTGGAAGAAGGTGCACGATGTGCCGGACTTCGTGCACTTCACCCATGAGAAGCACCTGAGGCGCTTCGTCTTCAACAATCCGGGCATGGACGTGGCCGACGTGAAGGAGGTCTGTGCCTTCTGTCACGGCCAAGTCGCCGAGATGACCGTGGCCCGCAAGGTCAAGCCGCTCAACATGGGCTTCTGCGTGCGCTGCCACGAGGCCAACGACGGTCCCCACGACTGTTGGAAGTGCCACAAGTAGGCGGGGGAGGCCGCGGGAGCGGGGCCCGGGACGGACGACTCAGGACGGACGGTTCGCTTATGAGCACCAAGATCAACCGCAGGGACTTCCTCAAGATCATGGGCTGGAGCGGCGTGGGCGCGGCCTTGGCTGGCTGCGACATGCCCTCCTACGTGACCCTGGAGGAAGGCCGTGAGACGGTCACCTCCTACGTGCATCCCGAGGAGTTCGTCATTCCCGGGATCGGCGTTCGCTATGCCAGCACTTGCCAGCAGTGCCCAGCCGGCTGCGGGTTGCACGCGCGGGTACGCGAGGGGCGCGTGCTCAAGGTGGAGGGGAACCCGAGCTCGCCCATCAACCGTGGGAAACTCTGCCAGATGGGCCAGGCTGGCCTGCAGCATCATTACAACCCGGATCGCTTGCGCCGGCCCCTGATGCGCGCCGGCGGACGGCTGCAGGAGATCACCTGGGAGCAGGCCGAGAAGCTGCTGCTTCAGCGGCTGGGTCCCGAGGCCTCCCTGAAGCCTGGCCGGGTGGCCTGGCTGACGGGCACCGTCAGCGGTCACCAGGCGGTGCTCCTGGATGCTCTCCTCGAGTCCTTGGGCTCCCCCGAGGGTCACTACGTCCACGAGGTCGTCAACGACGTGGTGTCCCAGGAGGTCAATCGGGAGCTGCTGGGAGACCCTCTGCCCCGTTACGACTTCGGCGCGGCGCGCATGATCCTTTCCTTCGGGGCCGATTTCCTGGGGGCCTCCGTCTCGCCGGTGCACTTCGCCACCGAGTTCGGTGGCCGCTTCCGTGGCGTCTGGAACGATCCAGAGGCCTTCCGGAAGGGCGCCTTCCTGCCCGAGCGCGAGCGCGGCGTGCTGGTGCAGGCCGAGCCAGCCATGACCCTCACCGGCGCCAATGCCGATCTGTGGCTGGCGGTGCGCCCGGGCACCGAGGGGGTCCTGGCCCTCGGTATCGCCAACGCCTTGCTGGTCAAGCATCGCCGGGACGCCTCCATGCTGCCGGAGGAGGTGCGCCGGCTTGTCGCCCGCTACGACCTGGATACCGTCAGCGGCATCACCGGTGTGGCGGGTGACCTCATCGTCAGGACGGCCACCTGGCTGCATGAGCGCACCCCTAGCCTGGTGCTGGCCGGCGGTCCGGCCACCGGTCAGGAGCACGGCTTCCAGGCCGCAGCGGCTGCCATGCTGCTTAACATCATCCTGGGGAACGTGGGGCGTACCATCCTTCCCTCCGGGGAGTTCCCCTTCCCGCAGCTCACCCCCCGACGGGGTGGCACCGGTGATCTGCTTGCCTTTGCCGAGAAGGCCAGCCAGGGGGCAGTGGATGTGGCCGTGGTCTCCGGGACCAACCCCGCTTACACCGCCCCCGCCTTCGTCGGCTTTGCCGAAGCCTTCGGCAAGGTGCCCTTCAAGGTCGTGATGACCCAGTTTCCGGACGAGACGGCCCAGCTTGCCGACCTGGTGCTGCCCCTGCGCAGCCCTTATGAGGACTGGGGCACCCATGTCGCCGCGTACCAGGCGGAGCGGGCTGTGATCGGCATGCAGCAGCCGGTGATGACCCCGCTTTACGAGGAGACCCGCGGCTTTGGCGATATCCTCCTATCGCTCCTGAAGGCCCGTGCTGTGGAGGGCTACCAGGGCTTCGCCGACTACTACGCCTACCTCCGCCATGCCTTCGCCACCTTTGCCCAGGAGTTCGGCGGAGAGGCCGTGGGGGAGGAGGCCTTCTGGCGGCGGGTGCTGCAGGAGGGGCAGCTCAGAGTGCCGCGCCGGCCGGGTCGCCTTCAGGCCAAGGCCGTGCCTGTGCGCCTGCCCGAGCCCCGGGCGGACACCGAGTTTCCCTTCCACTTGGTGCCTGCGGCGCGGCTGGGCCTCTGGGACGGGCGGCACGCCAACATCCCCTGGCTGCAGGAGGCCCCGGACCAGATCACCAAGGTGGTGTGGGGCTCGTGGGCCGAGCTGCACCCGCGTACCGCCCAGCGCCTCGGCGTGGAGGAGGGGGATGTGATCCGCATCACTTCGCCCCAGGGCAGCATCGAGACTCGCGTCTACATCCACAAGGGCATCCATCCCGAGGCCGTTGCCGTGCCCATGGGGCAGGGGCACGAGGCCTATGGTCGTTACGCCCAGGGCCGGGGTGTCAATCCCTTGAAGATCGTCGACGCCGTTCGGGAGGCCCGCACCGGGGAGCTAGCCCTCTTTGGGACCCGGGTGCAGATCACCAAGGTGGGTCGCCGGGAGCGTTTGGTGCGCATGGGCGGCGCGGAGACGCAGCATGGCCGCAAGCTGGTGGCCACCATCACCGCCGATGTGTACCGTCGCAGCGAGGGAGGCGGGGAGCATGTCGCTTAAGAACCTGCTGGAGAACTGGTCCCGTTATCGTCGTGGCCACGAGCAAGGTGGCTACCACGACTATGAGCACATGTGGGCCATGGTCATCGACCTGGACAAGTGCATCGGCTGCAACGCCTGCTCCGTGGCCTGCTACGCGGAGAACAACCTGGCGGTGGTAGGGGAGGAGCGCTTTGCCCGCAACCAGGCCATGCACTGGATGCGCATCGAGCGCTACTGGGACGAGCCGGACCTGGAGCGGGCTGGCAAGCTGGAGCACGGGGAGTACCAGCAGTACGGGG
Organism: Gammaproteobacteria bacterium; assembly: GCA_015490395.1. Lineage (GTDB taxonomy): Bacteria > Pseudomonadota > Gammaproteobacteria > DRLM01 > DRLM01 > S141-70. The sequence goes on from WFXX01000103.1 coordinate 5,671, forward strand.
CGAGCTTCCTGCCCATGAACTGCCAGCAGTGCAATGCGGCCACTTGCGAGCCGGTTTGTCCGGTGGCGGCCACCTACCACACGCCAGACGGCCTCAACGCCCAGGTCTACAACCGCTGCATCGGCTCGCGCTATTGCTCCAATAACTGCCCTTATCGGCTGCGCTTCTTCAACTTTTGGTCGTACTACGAGACCTCCTGGCCCAAGCCTCTGGACATGCAGCTCAATCCGGACCTGACGGTTCGGGACAAGGGGGTGATGGAGAAGTGCACCTTCTGCGTGCAACGGATTCGGGCCGCCAAGGACAAGGCGGCGCGCGAGGGACGAAAGGTGCGCGACGGCGAGTTCCAGACGGCGTGCCAACAGACCTGCCCCACCACGGCCATCGTCTTCGGGGACCTGCTCGATCCGGAGAGCCAGGTCAGCCGCATGTGGCGATATTACGAGGTGGAGCTGGGTAAGACCGAGCAGCACAAGCGCCATCCGGAACGGCGTGGCTACCGGATCATGGAGGAGCTCAACACCGACCCTTGCATCCTGTTCCTGGAACGCGTGCGGGAGGTCTGAGGTCGGGAGCCGTCGGGGCGAGACGGTCAGCAACAGGGCGGGTGTCTCATGCAGACGAAAGACATTAACGAGCAGATCGCGTGGGCCAAGATCAACAAGGACGTGCTGCGCAGCATGGAGAACCCGCGCAGCGGCTATTGGATCGCCGTGGGTATCTGCGTGGCCATGGTCCTGGTGGCCATCCTGGCCGAGATCTACCAGTACAACGCCGGACTGGGGGTGGGGAACCTCAACTGGCCCCACATGTGGGACCTGTACATCGCCACCTTCATCTTCTGGATCGGGATGAGCCACTCCGGGACCCTGCTCTCGGCCATCCTGCACATCGTGCACGCGGACTGGCGTAAGCCCATCTACCGCTTCGCCGAGGCGATGACCACCTTCTCGCTGATGACGGCGGCGCTGTTCCCGGTGCTCCACCTCGGCCGGGTCTGGAACATGTACTGGGTGCTGCCTTATGTCAGCGACCGGGGCCTGTGGCCCAACTTCCGCTCACCCCTGATCTGGGACGCCTTCGCCATCTTCACCTACCTGACCTCCTCGGCCCTGTTCCTCTATGTGGGGATGATCCCGGACCTGGCCATCTGTCGCGACAACGCCCACGGCTGGCGGCGCAAGCTGTACACGGTGCTCTCCCTGGGGTGGGCGGGGACCGATCGGCAGTGGCGGCACTTCCGCAAGGCCTACCTGCTCATGGCCTGCTTCCTGATCCCCTTGGCGGTGTCCGTGCACTCCATCGTGTCCTCGGACTTCGCCATGTCCATCATGCCGGGCTGGCACGTGACCACCTTCCCGCCGTACTTCGTGGCCGGGGCGCTGTACTCCGGGTGCGCAGCCATCATCACCCTCTTCGTGCTGCTGCGCTACTTCTTCCGCTTCGAGGAGTACATGACCATCCCCATCCTCGAGAAGACGGTGAAGCTGACCTTCGCCATCGCCATGGTCTGGAGCTATCTCTGGATCATCGAGTTCTTGGCCGCGTGGTACGGGGGTCATAAGGCGGATGTGGAGATCCTGGTGAGCAAGTTCACCGGCCCGTACTCGCCCTTCTTCATCACCATGATCTTCTGCGGCACGGTGCTGCCCTTCACGCTGGCCTTTGAGCGGCTGCGACGGCATCTGCCCACCATGTTCGTGGTCTCCCTGCTGTTCAACCTGGGGATGTGGCTGGAGCGGTGGATGATCGTCACGCCCACCTTGGCTCAGGCCTACCATCCCTTTGCCTGGAACGTGATGTGGCCCTCGGTGGTGCAGTGGGCCATCGTCTTCGGCAGCTTCGGCTGGTTCGGCTTGCTGTTCCTGGTGTTCGTGAAGATCTTCCCCTCGGTGTCCATGTACGAGGTGAAGGAGATGGTCTACCACCGGCGGCGGCACGTGGTGGAGGAGCTGGCCGTGAAGTATCACCGCCGCGCCGGGGATCCTCAGCCGGTGACGGACAATCCGGGCACCTGACGGGAGGAGCTGCAGATGACAAGGCGTATCGTGCTTGGGCTGTTCAAGGACTTCGATCAGGCCTTTGCGGCCATCGCGGAGATCCGTGAGCACAAGGTTCCCGGGGTGTCCGTGGACGATGTCATCCTCAAGTCGCCCATCGAGCACCCGGAGGTGGAGGAGGTGCTGGGTGAGCGGCCGGCACACGTGCCCAAGTTCACCCTGGCAGGCGCCATCTTCGGGATGACCTTCGGCTTCCTGTTCCTGGCCTCGGCCCAGGCTACCTTCCTGGTCCAGCCCCAGGGTGGCAAGCCGGTGGTGCCGCTGCCTAGCAACTTCGTGCTCACCTACGAGATGCTGATCCTCTTCGGGGTGCTGTTCACCCTGGTCAGCTTCATCGTGGGGGCGGGGCTGTTCCGCAGGCGTCCGCCGCTTTACAGCGAGATGATCAGCCTGGATCAGGTGGGCGTGATGCTGGAGGTGGAGGAGGAGCAGGCGGAGGCCCTCAAGGAGCTGTTCCGACGGCACAAGGTGGTGGAGATCCGGGAAGAGGCGGTGCGATGAGGATGTGGAGCGAGCTACGGCGCCGTGCGGCACTGGCTGGGGCCCTGACCTTGTCTCTCCCGGGTCTGGCCCAGGCGTGGCCCTGGTCTCAGGACATGATGAACCAGCCCAGCATCAAGCCCCAGGAAGGCGTGATGCGGCCTTTCCCGAAACGGTCGGTCCCCGTGGAGGGTTTCCCCACCCAGGTGCGCAGCCGGGAGGAGACGAAGGACTTGGCCAACCCCGTCCCCCCTACCCCTGAATCCATCGCGACGGGGCGGGTACTGTTTCGCATCTACTGCGCCGCGTGCCACGGCATGACGGGGGGAGCCGACACGCCGGTCACCGGCAAGATCGGGGCCATCTCCCTGGTGGACGACTACGTGCAGAAGCAGCTCACCGAAGGCTGGATCTGGGGCACCATCACCTTCGGCAGCTACGTCATGCCCGCCTACGGGGCACCCGGGTTGCGCCCGGACGGCCGGGGGTCCAACGATCTGACCCCGGAGGAGCGCTGGCACGTGGTCAACTATATCAAGCATCAGCTGGTGAGGGACCACGAGCAGGCGGCGCAGACGCGCACCGCGGCGGCCGGCGGCACCGAGCACTGAGCGCGAGGGGGAGCCATGGAGCACTTCGGGACCTGGTCCATCCTGACCACCAACTTCCTGTTTGTCCTTTATCTGGCGTTGGGGGGGATCATCTTCTCCTCCTTGCTGCACCTGGTGAACGGCAAGTGGCGCTTCCAAGTCCGTGACTTGGCCTGTGCCTTCTCGGCACTGTTCCCGGTGGCTGGGGTCCTGCTGCTCATCCTGTTGGCCAATGGGGAGAGCACCTTCACCTGGGTGGGACACGAGGAGCCGGCCCATGGATCCGGCGGGCACGGCGGCCTCAACGCCTGGCACAGCTATGGGTTCCTGGTGGCACGGCAGGTGGCCGGCTTCCTGCTGGTGTGGTGGCTATGCCGCCTGTTCGTCAAGTATCAGGCCCTAGCTGCCGAGCCGGAGGCGAGCGACGCGGTGCGGTGGCGCTTCCGGAACATCGCCCTGCTCATCCCCTTCGCCTATGTGATCTACGGCACGCTGGTGGCGTGGGATTTTGAGATGACCCAGGTGCCGGGTTGGCACAGCGCCAGCTACGGGGCGTACTTCTTCCAGAGCAACTTCCACATGTTCCTGGGCTTCTTCACCGTGGTGCTCTATCTCTTGCACCGCTCCGGGAAGCTGGCCAAGGGGGTGGAGCCTTACGTCTTCAACTATCTGGCCCAGTTCATGCTGGCCATGACCATCCTCTGGACTTATCTCTACTTCACGCAGTACCTGATCATGTGGTACGGGCGGCTGCCCTGGGACATCATCCGCTACAACAACATGATGTACGAGGGCCTGGGGGGCTTGTGGTGGACCTTCCTGACGCTCAAGTTCATCATCCCCTTCACCACCTTGGCCATCACGCCCAACCGGCACAACCCGCCGCTGATCGCCTTGGTGGGGGCCAGCATCGTGGTAGGGACCTGGATCGAGCGTTACACCTGGGTCGTTGGGTCCACCGATCCGGAGCACTATCACTATCCCTTCACCTCTTTCCTGGATCTGGTCTACTTCGCGGCGGTGGCTGGGGTCGTCTGGTATGTGGCCAAGCGGGCCCTGGAGCGCCAGGGGCTGATCAGAACCTGAGCCCGCGCAAGGGGGCGTCGGTTGGTTGGGGGGGCGGCCGGCCCCCCTTCCCTTCTGGGCTACCGCCCGAATGGGTTAAGATGCGCACTCCACCTCGGCGGCGCCCGAGCGGCGTAGGCAGCGGGAGAGTTTAAGGCATGGCAGAGTACCTGATCGCGCCCTCCATCCTCTCGGCGGACTTCGCCCGCTTGGGGGAGGAGGTGGAGGCGGTGCTGGCTGCTGGGGCCGACATCGTCCACTTCGACGTGATGGACAATCACTACGTGCCCAACCTGACCATCGGGCCGCTGGTGTGCGAGGCCCTGCGTCGGCACGGGATCACCGCGCCCATCGACGTGCACCTGATGGTCAAGCCCGTGGACCGCATCATCCCGGACTTCGCCAAGGCAGGAGCGACCTACATCACCTTCCACCCGGAGGCCTCGGAGCATATCGACCGTAGCCTCCAGCTCATCCGCGACTGCGGCTGCAAGGCCGGGCTGGTGTTCAATCCGGCTACGCCCCTGGATTACCTGGAATACGTGCTGGACAAGGTGGACATGGTGCTCATCATGTCCGTCAACCCAGGCTTCGGCGGCCAGCGATTCATCCCCTCGGCGTTGCGCAAGCTCCGCGAGGCGCGCAAGATCATCGACCGGAGCGGCCTGGACATTCGCCTAGAGATCGATGGCGGGGTGAAGGTGGACAACATCCGCCAGATCGCCGAGGCGGGGGCGGACACCTTCGTGGCTGGCTCGGCCATCTTCGGCGCTGAGGACTACGGGGCGGTGATTCGGGCCATGCGCGAGGAGCTGGCCGCTGCCCGTCCAGCGGCCTCGTGAGAGACAACACCTTGAAGCATCGGAGTTCCTTTCCTATTCCGCAGCCGCCCGAGCTGGTGCTCCTGGACTTGGACGGCACCCTGGTGGACAGCGTGCCGGATCTGGCCGACTGCGTGAACGCGGCCCTGGAGGCCGTGGGCCTGCCCCCGCGTGCCGAGCACGAGGTGCGCCTTTGGGTGGGCAATGGGGTGGTGCGCTTGGTGCACCGCGCCCTCACGGGGGAGATGGAGGGCGAGGCCGAGGAGGGGCTCTTCCGTCGGGCCCTGGAACGCTTCCAGGCCTGCTACCGGGAGCGCTACGCCTCCCGCAGCCGGCCCTTCCCGGGGGTGCCCGAGGGCCTGGCCGCGCTGCGGGCCGCGGGGATCCCCCTGGGCTGCGTGACCAACAAGCCGGGGGCCTTCACCCGGCCCCTGCTGGAGGCCCTGGGCCTGGCCCCCTTCCTGGAGGTGGTGGTGGCCGGGGGCGAGACCCGGCACCAGAAGCCCCACCCCGAGCCCCTGCTGGAGGCGGCTCGGCGGGCCGGTGCGCGGCCAGAGCACACCTTGCTGGTGGGGGACTCGGTGAACGACGTGCGCGCCGCCCGGGCGGCGGGGATGCCCGTGGTGGCCGTGAGCTACGGCTACAACCACGGCCGGGATATCCGGGAGGCCGCCCCCGATGCAGTCCTGGACAGCCTGGCCCAGCTGCCGGCCCTCCTGGGCTTACCGTCGGCCGAGGCCGCCGGCGGCTGAGGTCCATGGACCGTGCCGCCATCCGTCCCGGCCGGGAGCGCTTCCGGCAGCTGGCTGCGGCGGGCCACCGCCGCATCCCTCTGGTGCGGGAGGTCCTGGCCGACCTGGAGACTCCCCTCAGCGTCTACCTCAAGCTGGCCGGGGGGCCGGGTAGCTATCTGCTGGAGTCCGTTCAGGGGGGCGAGAAGTGGGGGCGCTACTCCCTCATCGGGCTGCCGGCGGTCCGGCGCCTGTGCTACCGGGAGGGGCGAATGCGTCTCGAGGAGCAGGGCCCGGCGGGGGGGCGGGTCCTGGCGGAGGAGGCCACTGCGGATCCCCTGGGCTGGGTGGCCCGTTGGATGGCTGGGCAGCAGGCGGCCACCCCGGAGGGCCTGCCGGCGCGCTTCAGCGGTGGCCTGGTGGGCTGCTTCGGCTACGACCTGGTGCGCACCCTGGAGCCGCGGCTGGCCGGGGTGCGCAAGCCCGACCCCCTGGGCACCCCGGACCTGATTCTCCTGGTCTCCGAGGAGGTGGTGGTCTACGACAACCTCCTGGGCAGGCTCCAGCTGGTGGTCCATGTCGACCCCGCCCGCCCCAGGGCCTGGGAGGAGGGCGCGGCCCGGCTGGCGGCCCTGGAGGCGCGGCTCCGGCAGCCCCTGCGCCATCCGGCGCCCCAGGCGGTGGAGCGGCCGGCCCGCGAGGCCGACTGGGAGCACGGCTTCGCCCGCGGGGACTTCCTCCGCGCGGTGGAGCGCATCCAGCGCTACATCGTGGAGGGGGACGTGATGCAGGTGGTGCTCTCCCAGCGCCTCTCCGTCCCCTTCCGCGCCCGCCCCCTGGACCTGTACCGGGCCTTGCGGGGCCTGAACCCCTCGCCCTATCTGTACTTCCTGGACTTCGGGGACTTCCAGGTGGCGGGCTCTTCCCCGGAGATCCTGGTCCGGGTGGAGGAGGGGGAGGTGACGGTGCGCCCCATCGCCGGCACCCGGCCCCGGGGGGCCACCGAGGCCGAGGACCGGGCCCTGGCCGAGGAGCTGCTGGCCGATCCCAAGGAGCGCGCCGAGCACCTGATGCTCATCGACCTGGGGCGCAACGACGTGGGCCGGGTGGCGGAGGTGGGGAGCGTGCGGGTGACCGAGCGCATGGTGGTCGAACGCTATTCCCACGTGATGCACCTCGTCTCCAACGTCACCGGAAGGCTGCGCCCCGGCCTCGGCGCCTTGGACGCCCTGCGGGCGGCCTTCCCGGCGGGCACCCTCACCGGGGCCCCGAAGATCCGGGCCATGGAGATCATCGACGAGCTGGAGCCGGTCAAGCGGGGGATCTACGGCGGAGCCGTGGGCTACCTGGCTTGGAACGGCAACTTGGACACGGCCATCGCCATCCGCACCGGGGTGGTGAAGGGGGGGCGGCTCCACGTGCAGGCCGGGGC
>WFXX01000104.1 GCA_015490395.1 Gammaproteobacteria bacterium
CAGGGGTGGCCCTGCTGGCCCGAGCGGGCTACGACCCGCGGGCCATGCCCGCCTTCTTTGAGCGGCTTTGGCGCCAGAGCCGCCTGCAGGAGGGAGAGCTGCCCGCCCTGCTGCGCACCCACCCGGTGACCACGGAGCGCATCGCCGACACCCGCTCCCGGGCCGAGGCCCTGCCCCGACCCCGCCGGCAACCCGATCCCGGTCCTTTCCACCTGATCCGGGCCCGGGTGGCGGTGCTCACCGCCTCCGACCCCCTGGCCGCCGCAAGGCGGTTGGATCGGGAGAGCCCCTCGGGGCGCTACGGCCGGGCCCTGGCCCTGATCCTGGCAGGCAAGGCCCGAGAGGCCCGTCCCCTGGTGGAACGCCTCGCCAGCCGGCACCCGGAGGAGGTGCCCTATCTCCTGCTCCAGGGCCGGCTGGAGCTGGAGGAGGACCGCCCCGGAGCGGCCCTGGCCACCTACCGCCGCGCCCTGCGCCTCTATCCCCATCACTACGCCCTCACCGCGGCCTATGCCGAGGCCTTGCTGCGCGCCGGCCGGCCGGAGCAGGCCCGGGAGCTGCTGCGGGACTACCTCCGCTACCGAGAGCCCACCCCCCTGCTCTACCGGCTGCTGGCCCGCGCCGAGGCCGGTGCCGGGCGACCCGTGGAGGCCCAGCTCTCCCTGGCTGAGCTGGCCTACTTGGAGGGACGCCTCGCCGAAGCCGTAGCCCACCTGGAGCGGGCCCTGCGCTTGACCCCTCCGGAGGACCTGCGCCGCCTGGCCCGCATCCGCGCCCGCCTCAAGAGCCTGCGGCGGGCCTTGGCCCAGGAGATCCATTGAGGGGGCGGCCGCCTCGGGCCGAGGGCGCGGCCATGCTAACCTATCGCGCCCGGGCGGAGGGGGCCGCGCGGCCGCTGCCCCGCCCTTCCCCCGGAGCCCACCCATCCTTGGGAGCGCGCGCCGCGTGGCCAATCTCATCACCCTCACCAGGCTCCTGCTGCTCTTCGTGCTGGTGGGCATGCTCTACCTGGCCCCTCCGGCCTGGCAGCTCCTGGACATGCCCCTGCTGGTGCTCATCATCGCCCTGGACGGACTGGACGGCTGGGTGGCCCGGCGCCGGGGCGAGGCCTCGGTCTTCGGCTCGGTCTTCGATATCGCCGCTGACCGGGTGGTGGAGAACGTGCTCTGGATCGTGCTGGCCGATCTGGATCTGGTGCCGGTGTGGGTGGCGCTGGTCTTCGTGGTGCGGGGCCTGCTGGTGGATTCCATCCGCTGCCACGGGGCGGGTCGCGGCGAGACCCCCTTCGGCATGCTGCGCTCGCCCTGGGGGCGCTTTCTGGTGGCGGGACGCTTCATGCGCGGCCTCTACGGGGCGGTGAAGGCCGTGGCCTTCGGCTGGATCCTGTTGCTGCAGCCCTGGCCGGCCCTCTTCCCCGAACTCTGGGCCCGTTGGGGTGAGAGTCTGCAGGCGGTCACCGACGCCCTGATCCTGCTGGCCGTGGCCCTGTGCCTGCTGCGGGCGGCGCCGGTGGTGGCCGAGTTCGCCGCCACGGAGCTGCGAGGAGCCCAGGGGAGGGGGCGCCCATGATCCGGTCCTCCGGCCCGCCCCCCGTGGCCTGGGTGGACGTGGACGGCACCCTCTTGATAGGGAGACGCAGCTCGGAGGCCGGCTTCATGCTGCACCTGCTGCGGCGGGGCTGCCTGGGTCCGCGCCAGGGCGCCGCGGCCCTGGCCTTCCTCCTGCGCCACCTCCCGGCGTACGGACGGCACGTGGGCAAGAAGGACAAGGCCTACTTGGCCGGCCTGGAAGTAGCCCGGGTACGGGCCCTGGCCGCGGCCTACGCGGAGCGGGAGCTGGCGCCCCGGCTGCGCCCCAGCCTGCTGGCCCGGCTGGCCCTGCACCGGGCCGCGGGGACGGCGGTGCTGCTGCTGACGGGCACCCCCGACTTCCTGGCCGAGCCCCTGGCCCGCCGGGTGGGGGCCGCCGGCTGCATCGCCACCCGCTGCGCGGCGCGGGAGGGGCGCTTCCTGGCCCGGCCGCCCCTGTGCCATCCCTTCGGGGAGGAGAAGCGGCGCCTGGCCGAGGCCTGGTGCCGGGCCCGCGGACTGGAGCTGACCCGCTGCGCCGCCTACGGCGACTCCCGCCACGACCTGCCCCTGCTGGAGGCGGTGGGCGAGCCGGTGGCCGTGGCGCCGGACCCCGTGCTGGCCCGGGAGGCCCGCCGGCGGGGCTGGGCGGTGCTGGACGGGATCCCTGCGGGCGGGCATCTCAGCGGCCCAGCCAGGCCCTGATCTGCGCCACCACGCGCGGGGCGTCAGGGATGGAGCGCCGCTCCAGGGCCGCGTTGTAGGGCGTGGGCACGTCCTCGCCGGCGATGCGCAGCACGGGGGCGTCCAGCTCGTAGAAGACCGCTTCCTGGAGGGCGGCAGCGATCTCGGCGCCGGCCCCCCCGAAGCGGCAGTCCTCCTCCACCACCACCGCCCGGTGGGTGCGCGAGACCGAGGCGGCCAGGGTGGGCAGGTCCAGCGGCCGGAGGCTGCGCAGGTCGATCACCTCCGCCTCCAGGCCCGCCTCCTCCGCCAGCCGCGCGGCGGCCTCCAGGCAGACCCCCACCATCCGGTGCCAGGCGATAAGGGTCAGGTGGCGGCCGGGACGGCGCACCGCCGCCCGGTGCAGGGG
>WFXX01000105.1 GCA_015490395.1 Gammaproteobacteria bacterium
CAGCCGCCGGCCCACCCCTCGACCGAGGTCGGCCAGGATGCGCTGGCGCTCCTGCACCGCGCCGCGGCGCTCCTCCTCCAGCCCTGCTGCCAGGCGTACCACCAGGTCGTACACCGACTCGGCCAGCTCCCGGTCGGCCTCCCCATAGAGGCGCGTGCCCCTGCCGGGCAGGCCTAGCCGATAACCAGCCCCCTGCAGGCCCGGCACCAGCATGGCCCGCCCCTCTTCCAGGAGGACCGGGCGCGCCACCGCGCCCAACCCTCCCTCCGGGGAGCCGGGCAGCGCCTCCATGTGCAGCGGCTGGAAGAGCTCGTCCAGCAACGTGCGCCAGGCACGCTCGGCTGCCGCCCCGCTGCCGGCGGCCGCCTCCAGCACCCGGTGGGGCAGGCCCTCGCCCAGAGGAGGCGCCGGCACCCCGGGATAGAACAGGCTCCACAGGAAGCTGCGCAGCGGGAAGTACAGCCAGCCCGCCGCGGCCAGGGCCAGGAAGGGGGCCAGGGGCACCAAGGGCGGGAAGAGCCAGGCCACCGCCAAATAAAGGGCCAGCACCATCACCCCCCCGAAGAGCCAGATCCAGGCCTCCGTCCACCAACGCTCCACCTCCTGGAGACGGAAGCGGGCTACAGCCAGGGCGCCACCGACGAGCACCAGCAGGCCGGCACCCAGACCCACCTCTAAGGGCCAGGCCACCTGAGCCAGGGGCACCCCCGGCACCACGAACAGGTAGAAGGGCACGGCCACGGCCGCAGCCGGCAGCATGGCCAGCAGCAGCCACAGCACCATGGCCCGGTCCGTGGGGTCTTCCCGGGAAGCGAGGAGCTGGAGCACCACGGTCCCGATCAGGGCCAGCCCCAGGACCGTGGAGAGCACTTGGAGGTCGTGACCGGGCAGCTCCGCCACCCAGGCCGCGAGCCACCAGGTCAGGGCCCAGCCGGTCGCCAGGGCAGGCAGCCACGGCTTGCCCAGCGGGCGCGGGAAGCCCCAGAGCAAAACGATCAGGCCGGCAGCATAGAGAATCCCTCCCAGGTGATAAGCCTGGCGCAGCAGCCGCAGTTCTTCCGGCGGCAGGCCCAGCGTACGGGCCGCCAGCAGGCCCAGCGCCAGGCACAGGAGGAGGAAGCCAGCCGCGGCCACCAGCAGGGCCCTGGCGGCGCGGGACGAGCGGCCGGTGCCCGCCGCCCAGGCCACGACGGCGAGCCCCGCCACCCCGTAGCCCCCCAGTAGCCAGAACACCAGGGGCACCGCCTCCAGGGGACGCTCGGGGACCACCCGCAGCCATACCGTCTCCCCGCCAGCCAGCACCAGCCCCACCTCGCCCCTGCGCAGCAGGGCGTGGAGCCTCCCCTGCCGGGCGGCGAAGGCCTGAAAGGCGTCGTCGGGGAGCAGGTCCGGGTCGGGCCAAAGATCCTGGGGCACGAGGGGCAGGATGCGGCCCTGACGGCCCACCAGGGCCGTCACTTGCTCTCCCGGCCTCAAGCGACCCGCCGCTGGGCCCCCGGGGTGGACGTCGGCGACCACGATCTGCCCCTCGAGGCCGGCCCGCAGCTCCAACCCCAGCCAGGGGTGGGCCGTGGCCACCCAGGCCGCCAGGGCCCAGGCCGCCAGCCCCAGGGTCGGAAGGGCGACCCACGCCCGCATGCTCACGACGGCCCTCCTTCCAAGTCCGGGCCGGTGTGGGCCTCCTGGAAGGCCTCCAGGCGGGCCTGGGCCTCCCGCGGCCGGGAGAAGCGCGCGATGTGGAACAGGGCGTCACCTTCGTTCACCAGCGGGATCTCCGCACGGCCGATGATCAGGCCCCCGGCAGGGGCGTGCACCGCCCGCTCTCGTTCCCCGAAGGGATCGGCCACTACCCCCAGCGGCTCGCCCCGGCGCACACGCGCCCCCAGGGGCGCGGCTTGGCGCAGGATGCCGCTCTGGGGGGCGCGCACCCAGGTGGAGGCCCGGGCCACCAGGGGCTCGGGGAAGGGGCGCGCGGCCCGCGACGGAGGCAGCATGCCCAGGGCCCGCATCACGCCTACCACCCCGCGCACCCCGGCGCGGATGCCCAGCTCGTCGAAGCGCAAGGCTTCGCCCGCCTCATAGAGCAGCAGGGGCAACCCCCGCTCGGCGGCGGCCTGGCGCAAGGAGCCATCGCGCAGGGAGGCGTCCAGCACCACGGGGGCCCCGAAGGCCCGGGCCAGCCGGCGGGTCTCGGCCTGGGACAGGTCGGCCCGCACCTGGGGCAGGTTGGAGCGGTGCACGGCGGCGCTGTGCAGGTCGATGCCATGGGTGCAGCGGGCCACCACCTCCTCCATGAACCGGTGAGCCAGCCGGGCGGCCAGGGAGCCTCGGGGCGATCCGGGGAAGCTCCGGTTGAGATCCCGCCGGTCGGGCAGGTAGCGGCTGTGGTGGATCAGGCCCAGGACGTTGACCACCGGCACCAGGAGCAGCACCCCGCGCAGGCGGGCCAGCAGGGGCAGGCGGGCCAGGCGCCGGACGATCTCCACACCGTTGATCTCGTCGCCGTGGACGGCGGCGCAGACGAAGAGCCTCGGGCCCGGGCGCCGACCGTGCACCACCTGCACCGGCATGGTGACCTCGCCGTGGGTGTAGAGGCGGGCCACCTGCAGGTCCACGGTGAGCCGTCCCCCCGGCGGGACCTCCTTGCCTGCGATGCGGAAAGGCTCCCCCGCCCCTGCCATGGGGTCATCCCTTGCCTCGGGTGCGGGTATGCCCTCGCCGGGCGTGGCGCTCCAGGAAGCGGACGATGCTGCCCGCCACGTCCTGGCCCGTGGCCCCCTCGACGCCCACCAGCCCCGGCGAGGCATTGACCTCCATCACCAGCGGCCCTCGCCGTGAGCGCAGGATATCGACGCCAGCGACGTTGAGGCCCAAGGCCCGGGCCGCCTCCACCGCCGCCCGCCGCTCCGCCGGCGTCGGACGCACGGCCACCGCCCGGCCCCCCCGGTGGA
>WFXX01000106.1 GCA_015490395.1 Gammaproteobacteria bacterium
GTAACATATCGGCCTGACCGGGCGGGGGCTAAATCCCCCGCCCGGTCAGGCCGATATGTTACAGGAGCCGGCCGCGGCGGTGCCGCGGCGGCGCACAGGGGAGACCGTCATGGCCATCCGACCCATACCGCAGCGCCACCACGACAGCCCGGCCATCCAGCGCTTCATCGCCCACTGCCACCGGCGCCGCTATCCGGCCAAGAGCGTGATCATCTACGCCGGGGACCCGCCGGACGCCCTGTACTACATCATCGACGGCTCGGTGGCGGTGGTGAACGAGGACGAGGAGGGCCGCGAGATCATCCTGGCCTACCTGAACGCCGGGGACTTCTTCGGCGAGATGGGCCTGTTCGGGGAGGAGGGGCACCGCAGCGCCTGGGTGCGGGCCCGCACCCAGTGCGAGGTGGCCGAGATCAGCTACGGCCGCTTCCGCCGCCTGGCCATGGAGGACCCGGACCTGCTCTTCGCCCTGGCCTCCCAGATGGCCCTGCGGCTGCGGCGCACCAGCGACATGCTCAGCCGCTTGGCCTTCATGGACGTGGCCGGCCGCATCGCCCGCACCCTGCTGGACCTCGCCAAGGAGCCCGACGCCATGACCCACCCGGACGGGATGCAGATCCGCATCACCCGGCAGGAGCTGGGGCGCATCGTGGGCTGCTCCCGGGAGATGGTCGGGCGGGTGCTGAAGAACCTGGAGGCCCAAAACCTGATCTCGGTCAAGGGCAAGACCATCGTGGTCTACGGGGCCCGCTAGGGGCCGCCGGGCGCCCCGGGCGGCGGCCCTCAGGCCCCGCCGCCAGGGAAGAACAGCCCCCGCAGGGCCGCCCCCGGGTCCGGGGCGCGCATGAAGGCCTCGCCCACCAGGAAGGCGTGCACCCCGGCGGCCCGCAGCCGGGCCACGTCCTGCGGGGCGTGGATCCCGCTCTCGCTGACCAGCCACCGCTCGTCGGGCACCCGCTCGCGCAGGGCCAGGGTGGTGTCCAGCCGGGTCTCGAAGCTGTGCAGGTCGCGGTTGTTGACCCCCAGGAGGCAGCGCTCCGGGGGTGCGGCCAGGGCCTCGCGCAGGGCCAGGGCCCGCTCCAGCTCAGCCTCGTCGTGCACCTCCACCAGCAGGTCCAGGCCCAGCTCCAGGGCCAGGGCCCCCAGCTCCCGGAGCAGGGGATCCCCCAGGGCGGCCACGATGAGCAGCACCGCGTCGGCCCCCCAGACCCGGGCCTCGTAGACCTGGTAGGGATCCACGAGGAAGTCCTTGCGCAGCACCGGGAGGGCGCAGGCGGACCGGGCCCGGCGCAGATGCTCCGGGTCGCCCTGGAAGAACTCCCGGTCGGTGAGCACCGAGAGGCAGGCCGCGCCGGCGGCCTCGTAGGCCCGGGCGATGACCTCCGGGTCGTAGGCCCGGCGCAGCAAGCCCTTGCTGGGCGAGGCCCGCTTGAGCTCGGCGATCACCGCCGGCCCTCCCGCCTCCACCCGGCGGGCCAGGGCGGCCCCGAAGCCCCGGGGCGCGGGGGCCCCCTCCGCCCGGCGGCTCAGCTCCCGCAGGGGGAGCCGGGCCGCGGCCTCCTCCAGCTCCTGGTGCTTGCGGGCCAGGATGCGGCCCAGCACGTCCCCGCTCACGCCGCCTCCCGGGTGAAGGCCACCAGCTCCTCCAGCTTGCGCCGGGCCGCCCCCGAGGCCAGGGCCTCGCGGGCCCGCTCCAGGCCCTCGCGCAGGTCCCCGGCCAACCCGGCGGCGTAGAGGGCCGCTCCGGCGTTGAGGGCCACCACGTCCCGGGCCGGCCCGGGCCGGTCGGCCAGCACCTCCCGCACCCGCTCCAAGCTCTCCTCCACAGAAGCGACCCGTAGGGCCTCCAGGGGGACGGGCTCCAGGCCCAGGGCCTCGGGCTCGATGCGGTAGCGGCGAATCTCCCCGGCGTCGAGCTCCGCCACCTCGGTGGGCGCCCCCAGGCTGATCTCGTCCAGCCCGTCCAGGCCGTGCACCACCAGCACCCGGCGGCCGCCCAGGCGCCGGGCCGCCTCGGCCAGGGGCCCCACCCAGCGGGCGTCGAAGACCCCCAGCAGCTGGTGGGGGGCACCGGCCGGGTTGGTGAGGGGGCCCAGGAGGTTGAACAGGGTGCGGATGCCCAGCTCCCGCCGGGGGCCCACGGCGTGCCTCATGGCCCCGTGGTGGGCGGGGGCGAAGAGGAAGCCTACCCCCACGGCCTCGATGCAGCGGGCCACCGCCTCGGGGGGCAGGTCCAGGCGCACCCCGGCGGCCTCCAGCAGGTCCGCCGAGCCCGAGCGCCCGGAGACGGCCCGGTTGCCGTGCTTGGCCACCCGGGCCCCGGCCGCCGCCACCACCAGGGCGGCGCAGGTGGAGATGTTGAAGGTGCCGCTGGCGTCCCCCCCGGTGCCGCAGGTGTCCACCAGGCGCTCGGTGGAGACCTCCACCCGGGTGGCCAGCTCCCGCATCACCTGGGCCGCGGCGGCCAGCTCCTCCACCGTCTCGCCCTTGAGGCGGAGCGCCACCAGGAAGCCGGCGATCTGGGCCGGCGTGGCCTGCCCGGTCATGATCAGGCGCATGACCTGCTCCATCTCGGGCCCGGTCAGCGAGCGGCCCTCCACCACCCGGGCGATGGCCTCCTGCATGTCCATCTCAGGCACCTCCTGCCGCGGGCTCGGGCTCCGGGACCCGGCGCACCGCCACCCCGCACCGGGCCAGGAAGTTGGCCAGCAGGCGGTGGCCGTGCCGGGTGAGGATGGACTCGGGGTGGAACTGCACCCCCTCCACGGGGTGCTCCCGGTGCCGAAGGCCCATGATCTCGTCCATCCCGCCGTCGGGGCCCTCGGTCCAGGCGGTGACCTCCAGACAGGCCGGCAGGCCGGCCCGCTCCACCACCAGGGAATGATAGCGCGTGGCCTCGAAGGGGCTGGGCAGCCCCCGGAAGACCCCCTCACCCCGGTGGTGGATGGGGGAGGTCTTGCCGTGCATCACCTGACGGGCGTGCACGATGCGCCCGCCGAAGGCCTGGGCGATGCTCTGGTGGCCCAGGCAGACCCCCAGGATGGGCAGCCTGCCGGTCAGGCGCCGCACCGCCTCCACGGAGATCCCGGCCTCGTCGGGGGTGCAGGGGCCGGGCGAGATGACCAGCCCGGCCGGGGCCATGGCCTCCACCTCCCCCACCGTCACCTGGTCGTTGCGGCGGACCTCCACGGCCGCGCCCAGCTCCCCCAGGTACTGGACCAGGTTGTAGGTGAAGGAGTCGTAATTGTCGATGACCAGGATCATGGCCGAAGCACCGATGGCCGAAACGGCAGGGGCCGGGTCCGACGCCCGCCGCGGGCTTGGACCGCGCCCCGGGGCGCGCGTTCGCCGGCGCTCATGCCGGCAAGGCCGCAGGATCCAGGCCCCGCTCGGCCAGCTCGGCGGCCCGCACCACCGCCCGGGCCTTGTTCAGGGTCTCCTCCCATTCGCGCTCGGGCACCGAGTCCGCCACCACCCCGGCCCCGGCCTGCAC
>WFXX01000107.1 GCA_015490395.1 Gammaproteobacteria bacterium
GCGGCGGTGGAGGAGCTGGCCCGGGAGGGGCCGGGGGACGTGCTGGTCTTCCTGCCCGGGGAGCGGGAGATCCGCGAGTGCGCCGAGCTGCTGCGCCGCCGGCATCCCCCCCACACCGAGATCCTGCCCCTCTACGCCCGGCTCTCGGCCGCCGAGCAGGACCGGATCTTCCACCCGCGGGGCGGCGGGCGGCGGGTGATCCTGGCCACCAACGTGGCCGAGACCTCCCTGACGGTGCCGGGCATTCGTTACGTGGTGGACTCGGGCCTGGCCCGCATCGCCCGCTACAGCCACCGCTCCAAGGTGCAGCGCCTGCCCGTGGAGCCCATCTCCCAGGCCTCGGCCCGCCAGCGGGCCGGGCGCTGCGGGCGCCTGGGCCCCGGCATCTGCATCCGCCTCTACGCCGAGGAGGATCTGGCCGCCCGCCCGACCTACACCGACCCGGAGATCCTGCGCTCCAACCTGGCGGCGGTGGTGCTGCGCATGGAGGCCCTGGGCCTGGGCCGGGTGGAGGACTTCCCCTTCCTGGACCCCCCCGACCCCCGCCTGGTGCGCGATGCCTACCACACCCTGCGGGAGCTGGGGGCGGTGGACGGCCGAGGGCGCCTCACCGGCCTGGGCCGGGAGCTGGCACGCCTGCCGGTGGACCCCCGCCTGGGGCGCATGATCCTGGCCGCCCGGGCCGAGGGCTGCCTCCGGGAGGTGCTGATCGTCGCCGCCGCCCTGGCGGTGCAGGATCCCCGGGAGCGGCCCCACGAGGCCCGGGAGGCCGCCGACCGCTGCCACCGCCAGTGGGAGGTGCCGGGCTCGGACTTCTTGGCCTTCCTCCGCCTCTGGGAGGCCTACCACGAGCAGGCCCGGCACCTCGGCCGCTCCGCCCTGCGCCGCTGGTGCCGGGAGCGTTATCTGTCCTTCCTGCGCATGCGGGACTGGCACGACACCCACCAGCAGCTCCTGGCCCTGGTCAAGGACCGGGGCTGGCGGCCCAACACCGAGCCGGCCCCCCCGGACCGTGTCCACCGGGCCCTCCTGACCGGCCTGCTCAGCCAGGTGGGGATGCAGAAGGAGGGGCGGGAGTACCTGGGAGCCCGGGGCGGGCGCTTCCACCTCTTTCCCGGGTCCGGCCTGCACTGCCGCCCGCCCCGCTGGGTGATGAGCGCCGAGATCGTGGAGACCAGCCGCCGCTACGCCCGGGTCAACGCCGCCATCCAGCCCCAGTGGCTGGAGGAGCTGGCCCCCCCCGAGCTCCTGCGCCGCAGCCACGGCGAGCCCTGGTGGTCCAGGGACCGCGGCGCGGCCCTCGTCCACGAGCGGGTCACCCTGTACGGGCTGCCGGTGGTGGAGGCGCGGGCGGTGGCCTGCGCCCGGGTGGATCCGGCCGCCGCCCGGGCGCTGTTCATCCGTGAGGCCCTGGTGGGGGAGGGCTGGAAGGGTGAGCCCCTGCCCTTCCTGGCCCACAACCGGGCCCTGCTGGCGGAGCTGGCCGAGCTGGAGCATCGGGCCCGGCGGGCGGACATCCTGGCCGACGAGGAAAGCCTCTGCCGTTTCTACGACGAGCGCCTGCCGCCCGAGGTGGTGGACGTGGCCTCCTGCCGGAGCTGGTGGCGGCGGGCCTCGGAGGTCGAGCGGCGCGCCCTCTACCTGACCCGGGAGGCCCTGCTGCGACGCGAGCCCGCCGAGGTCAGCGCCGAGCGCTTCCCCGAGGCCCTGGAGCTGGGCGGGCTCCGCCTGCCGCTGCGCTACCGCTTCGAGCCTGGCCACCCCGAGGACGGCGTCACCCTGCAGGTGCCGGTGGCGGTGCTCAACCAGCTCCGCCCGGGTCCCCTGAGCTGGCTGGTCCCCGGGCTGCTGCGGGAGAAGGTGGAGGCCCTGCTGCGGGGCCTGCCCAAGGCCCTGCGCCGCCACTTCGTGCCCGTGCCCGAGTTCGCCCGGGCCTGCCTGGAGGCCTTGGGGCCGGAGCCGCGGGAGGAGCCCCTCACCGAGGCCCTGGGCCGGGAGCTCAGGCGCATGACCGGCGTGGAGGTGCCGCCCGGGGCCTCGGTGAGGGGCTCCTCCCGCGGCTCCGGCCCCAAGGCCTCCAGGCAGGCCCGGGCGAACTCGGGCACGGGCACGAA
>WFXX01000108.1 GCA_015490395.1 Gammaproteobacteria bacterium
ACTACGTCCCCTCCCCCCTCATCAACGCCTTCGCCGTAGGCACCGAGGAGCGAGCCGCGGTGGCGGTCACCGACGGCCTGCTGCGAGCCCTGAACCTGCGCCAGATCGCTGGCGTCCTGGCCCACGAGGTCAGCCACATCCGCCACCGGGACACCTGGATCATGGGCCTGGCCGACCTCATCAGCCGCGTCACCGTGACCCTCTCCTACCTGGGGCAGCTGCTGCTGCTGGTCAACCTGCCGCTCCTCCTCCTCACCGGGGCCCACGTGAGCTGGTGGGCCGTCCTCCTGCTGATCTTTGCCCCCACGCTGACGGCCCTCATCCAGCTCGCCCTCTCCCGCACCCGAGAATTCGACGCCGACCTGGGAGCGGCCCTGCTCACCGGCGACCCCGAGGGGCTGGCCTCGGCCCTGGCCCGCATGGAGCGCCTCCAGGCCGGCCGCTTCGAGACCCTGTTCCTGCCCGGCCGGCGGCTGCCCGAGCCCTCCCTGCTGCGCACCCACCCCCCCACCGATGAACGCATCCGCCGCCTCCTGGCCCTGCGGGACCGCCGCCTCCTGCCGCCCCTGGAGCTGGAGGGCGAGGCCTGGGAGGCCTGGCGGCGGCCCCGGGTGGCGCGCCCGCCCCGCTGGCGCGCCAGCGGCCTGTGGTGGTGAGCCCGCGCCCCGTGGCAGACCTGCGGTGGTGACGGGGAACCTCCCCGGCGCTAGAATGTCTGCTGCCGAGAGGGGGCGACCTGGGTTCGACGTGGGTCGCGAAACCCGAGGTGCATGCCGAGGCGCGGTGACCTCGTAAATCCAGCCGCAAGCCAAATAGCTGCCAACGACGACAGCTACGCGCTCGCTGCGTGACGAGCGCCCTCTGACCGGTGGCGTGCCTGTGCGCGCCGGCCTCAGGGGTCGACCTGACACAGGCTCGCGGTGAGGCCAGTCCGGGGCCGATCCGCCAGATCCTTGCCGGACTCGCCGCCGGATGGCCCTGCCCGTCGGGACGCCGGCGGCTAAAGCGCAAAGACGAGGCTAAGCATGTAGAGCCGAGGGCGGAGGGCCCGCGGACGCGGGTTCGATTCCCGCCGCCTCCACCATCCCCACACGGGGCCGGCCCATCCGGGCCGGCCCCGCCGCTTTCGGGCACCCGCCCGGGCACACCGCCTCCTGGCGGGCATCGGCAGCGATGCGCGCTATGCTCGGGGGCCGGTTCGAGGCGACCCTCCACCCGTGGCCCCTGAGCCCTGCAAGGTCCTGTGTGTGTGTACGGGCAACGCCTGCCGCTCCCAGATGGCCGCGGGCTGGCTGCGGGTGCTGGGCGGGTCCCGGGTGGAGGTCCGTTCGGCGGGCATGGAGGCCCACGGGCTGGACCCGCGCGCCGTGGTCGTGATGCGGGAGGCGGGGGTGGACCTAAGCGGCCAGCGCCCCACCCGGCTGGGTCCGGAGGCGCTGGCCTGGGCGGACCTGGTGGTGACGGTGTGCGGCCACGCCGATGCGCGGTTGCCCGGCCCTGCCGCGGGGACCCGGAGGGAGCACTGGCCGCTGGCGGATCCCACCCGCGCCGGGGGCGACGAGGCCGCGCACCTGGAGGCCTTCCATGCCGTCCGGGACGAGATCCGCCGCCGGGTGGAGGGCCTCCTGCAGCGCCTGCCGCCCCCGGTGCAGGTGGGCATCTGGACGAGGCGCCCCTGGAGCCGTGGAGCCACGGCCGGCGCTTCGTCGCCCGCAGGGCCCAGGTGGGGCGCCTGGCGGGGGCCCGGAAGCTGGGCTGCCGCTTGGTGGAGCCGCCGCCGGGCAAGGCGGCCTGGCCCATGCACGCCCGCCGCGCCAACGAGGAGCTCTTGGTGATCCTAGCCGGGAGGGGCTGCCTGCGACTGGGCGGGCGCCGCCTCCCGTTGCGCCCCGGCGCCTGGTGGCCGTCCCGCCAGGCCCCGGCTCCGAGCACCAGATCCTCAACGACGGGGAGGAGCCGCTCCGCTACCTCGTGGTCAGCATCATGGAGGAGCCGGACGTGGTGACTTACGCCCGACTCCCGCAAGGTGGCCGTCCTGGCCGGCAGCCCGCCCGGAGGCGACAAGGCCCGC
Source organism: Gammaproteobacteria bacterium (assembly GCA_015490395.1). GTDB lineage: Bacteria > Pseudomonadota > Gammaproteobacteria > DRLM01 > DRLM01 > S141-70. The sequence continues at coordinate 2,072 of WFXX01000108.1, forward strand.
CGCACCCTGGAGCTCTTCCTGCCTCGGGG
>WFXX01000109.1 GCA_015490395.1 Gammaproteobacteria bacterium
GGGGCCGGGGGCGCACCTGTCCCTCCTGGGGGCCTTCCTGGCCCCGGCGCTGGTCTTCGCACCGTGGGTCACGGGTTGGGCCCTGCGCATCGCCTACGAGTGAAGGGGCGGGCGAGGCCACGAGGACAAAGCCTATGAGCCGGCGGCTGATCAACTGGTTCCGCTTCGCCTCGCCGGCGAGCTTCTATCCGCTGGCGGGTCGGCTGGCGCCGTGGTTCGCCGCCGCCGCCGCGATCTTCATCGCCGCCGGGCTGTTCCTGGCCTTCTTCGTGGCCCCCACGGACTACAAGCAGGGCGAGGGCTACCGCATCATGTTCGTCCACGTCCCAGCGGCGTGGATGTCCATGTTCATCTATCTGGTCATGGCGGGCTATGCGGCCCTGGGGCTGGTGCTCAACACCCGCCTCTCGTCCATGATGGCTTCCGCCCTGGCGCCCACGGGGGCCCTGTTCACTTTCCTGGCCCTGTGGACCGGCGCCCTCTGGGGCAAGCCCATGTGGGGCACCTGGTGGGTGTGGGACGCGCGGCTGACCTCGGAGCTGATCCTGCTGTTCCTCTACCTGGGCTTCATGTCCCTGAAGGCCGCTATCGACGATCCCCGCCGGGCGGCCCGGGCCAGCGGCCTGCTGGCCCTGGTAGGGGTGGTGAACATACCGATCATCTACAAGTCTGTGGAGTGGTGGAACACCCTCCACCAGGGGGCCTCCATCCGCTTTAGCAGTGGCACCACCATGGAGGAGACCATGCTCCTGACCCTGGTGGTGATGACTCTGGGCTTCTGGATGTACACCATCGCCGTAGCCCTGACCCGGGTGCGCTGCGAGATCCTGGAGGCCGAAGGGCGGGCCAGTTGGGTGGCCGAGGCGCTGGCCCGGGAGCGGGGGCGATGAAGCTGGTCTCCTGGGGCAGCGTGGCGGCCTTCCTCGCCATGGGCGGCTACGCCCTCTACGTGTGGGGGTCCTACGGCATGGTGGCAGCGACCCTGGCCCTGGAGGTGGCCTTGCTCTTGCGGCGGCGGCGAACTCTTCTGCGGCGTCTGGGTCGTATGCATCGGATGCGGGGCGGCGCCGGACATGGGGCCGGCGGCGTAGAAGGTGGATTCATCGGGCAGGGGGAGCGGTGAAGCCTCGGCACAAGCGTCTGGTCTTCGTCCTGGCCGCCTTGGCGGCCTTCGGTGTGGGCACTGCCCTGGTGCTCAACGCCCTTCGGAGCAACCTGTTGTTCTTCCTCAGTCCCTCCCAGGTGCTGGCTGGCCAGGCGCCGGCGGACCGGGCCTTCCGACTGGGCGGTCTGGTGCAGGAGGGGAGTGTGGAGCGCCTGGCCGACGGGGTCACATTGCGCTTCGTGGTCACTGACGAAGTGCGCTCGGTGCCCGTGATCTACAAGGGTCTGCTGCCGGACCTCTTCGCCGAGGGCCAGGGGGTGGTGGCCCTGGGCCGCCTGGGGCCTGACGGGGTCTTTCGGGCCGAGCAGGTGCTGGCCAAGCACGACGAGACCTACATGCCTCCGGAGGTGGCGGAGGCCATCGAGCGGGCCAAGCGGGAGGCGGGCCTTCAAGAGGGAGGCGGACCCGGCCTAGGCGGGGAGACCCTGGTCCAGGAGGTGGCCCGATGATTCCCGAGTTGGGGCACTTTGCCCTGATCCTTGCCTTATGCTTGGCGCTGCTGCAGGGGACCCTGCCCATTGCGGGGGCCGCCCGGGGCGAGGCCCGCTGGATGGCCCTGGCCCGCCCTGCGGCGCGTGCCCAATGCCTGTTCGTGGCCCTGGCCTACGCGGCGCTCACCTACGCCTTCGTGGTCAACGACTTCTCCGTCCTCTACGTGGTCCAGCATTCCAACTCGGACCTGCCCTTGCCCTATCGCATCGCCGGGGTCTGGGGGGGGCACGAGGGCTCCCTTCTGCTGTGGATGCTGATGCTGAATCTGTGGACCGTGGCGGTCACGGTGTTCAGCCGCCATCTGCCCGAGGAGATGGTGGCCCGGGTGGTGGGGGTCATGGGGCTGGTGTCCAGCGGCTTCCTGGCCTTTGTCCTGTTCACCTCCAATCCCTTCACCCGACTCATTCCGGCTGCCGAGGACGGCCAGGACCTCAACCCGCTGCTCCAGGATCCAGGCCTGATCCTGCATCCGCCTATGCTCTACATGGGCTACGTGGGCTTCAGCATCGCCTTCGCCTTCGCCATCGCGGCCTTGCTGAGCGGGCGACTGGACGCCACCTGGGCTCGCTGGTCCCGGCCCTGGACAGCGGTGGCGTGGGTCTTCCTGACCCTGGGAATCGCCCTGGGGAGCTGGTGGGCCTACTATGAGCTGGGCTGGGGGGGCTGGTGGTTCTGGGACCCGGTGGAGAACGCCTCCTTCATGCCTTGGCTGGTGGGCACCGCGCTGCTCCACTCACTGGCGGTGACGGAGAAGCGGGGTACCTTCAAGAGCTGGACGGTGCTCCTGGCCATCTGCACCTTCTCCCTGAGCCTATTGGGGACCTTCCTGGTGCGCTCGGGGGTGCTGACCTCGGTGCACGCCTTCGCCTCCGATCCCACACGGGGCCTTTTCATCCTCGGCTTTCTGGCGGTGGTGGTGGGCGGCTCCCTGGCCCTCTATGCCTGGCGCGCGCCCAAGGTGGGCCTGGGGGGTGGCTTCGACCTGGTCTCCCGGGAGTCCCTGCTCTTGGCCAACAACGTGCTGCTCACCGTGGCCGCGGCCACGGTGCTGCTGGGCACCGTGGCTCCTCTCATCGTGGACGGGCTGGTGGCGGCCGGTCTGCTCGGCCAGGCCAACAAGATCTCCGTGGGTCCTCCCTATTACAATCTGGTCTTCATCCCGCTGATGGCCGCGGTGACCTTCCTCATGGGGGTCGGTCCCTACGCCCGCTGGAAGCGGGCCTCGGTACCCGAGCTGGGCCGCCGGCTGCGCTGGGCAGCGGGGGTGGCCGTGGCGGTGGCGGCGCTCTCTCCGGCGGCCATGGGCCGCTGGTCCTGGGGCGCGGCCTTCGGCATGCTGCTGGCCGCCTGGGCCGTGGCCACCGCCGTGCAGGGGGTGGTGGAGCGGGTGCGGCGCAGCCGCGCCCAAGGCGACTGGCTCTCGCGCCTCTGGGCCCAGCCCAAGTCCTTCCTAGGCATGCACCTGGCCCACCTCGGGCTGGGGGTAACCATCGTGGGCATCACGTTGGTCTCGGTCTACGAGGTGGAGCGGCATGTGCGCATGGACGTGGGGGCCACGGTGGAGATTGCCGGCTACACCTTCCGCTTCGACGGGGTGGTGCCGGCCCTCGGGCCCAACTACGAGGCCACGCGAGGGAAGGTGACCGTCTTCCGGGATGGGGAGCCCGTGGCCGAGCTCTATCCGGAGAAACGGGTGTACAAGGTGCAGCGCCAGCCCATGACCGAGGCGGCCATCGACGGCGGGGTGTTGCGGCACCTCTACGCGGCCCTGGGCGAGCCGGTGGGCCAAGGGGGTGCTTGGACGTTGCGCCTCTATGTCAAGCCTTTTGTGAGCTGGATCTGGTTTGGGGCAGCCCTGATGGCTTTGGGAGGCATCATGGCCGCCTCCGATCGTCGCTATCGGGTTCTGGCGCGCCGGGAGGCTGCCGGGAAGGTGCCTGAAGGGGCTTCCGGGGCCACGACGGGGGCCGGTGGGGCGGAGCCGACGGCCCCAGCGCCGGAGGGCCGAGGGGCATGAGACTCAAATATCTGCTTCCCCTGGCGGTTTTCCTCGGGTTGGTGGTCCTCCTGGCCGTGGGGCTGAACCTTAACCCCACGGTGGTGCCCTCGCCCTTGGTGGGGAAGCCCGCTCCAGCCTTCGAGCTGCCACGCCTGGCCGATCCTGACTCCCGCCTGAGCAGCGGCTCCCTAAAGGGTCAGGTGTGGCTGCTCAACGTGTGGGCCTCCTGGTGCATCTCCTGCCGCCAGGAACACCCGGTGCTCATGGACTTGGCGGCACGTCGGCTGGTCCCGATCTACGGCCTCAACTACAAGGACCGGCGCGAGGACGCCCTACGCTGGTTGGCCGAGCATGGCAATCCCTACGTGGCCAGCGGCCATGACCTGGACGGTCGCGTAGGCATGGACTACGGCGTCTACGGGGTGCCCGAGACCTACGTCATCGACCGCGAGGGCATCATCCGCTACAAGCACATTGGCCCCCTGACCCCCCAGGACGTGCAGGAGAAGATCCTGCCGCTGGTGCGGAGCCTGCAGGGATGAGCCGCTTGGTCGCCCCTCTTCCCCTCCTGCTCCTGGCCGCCGCGCTGGCCTTGGCCTCAGGGGGACGCGCCGCGGAGCCCTCGGAGCCGGGGGCCGCGGCAGGGCCGCGGGCCGAGTCAGTGGTGCCGCCGGAGCTGGAGGCGCGGGTGCTGCGCCTGACCAAGGAGCTGCGCTGCCTTGTCTGCCAGGGCGAGTCCGTGGCCGACTCGAGTTCGGATTTCGCCGCCGATGTGCGCCGCAAGGTGGTGGAGCTCATGGAGCAGGGCCTGACCGACCGGGAAATCAAGGACTATCTGGTCCAACGTTACGGCGAGTTCATCCTGTTCAGGCCCCCCTTCAAGGCGACCACCCTGTTCCTGTGGGTGGGCCCCATCCTGCTGCTGCTCGCCGGTGGCACGGCCTTGCTTGTGAGCATCCGACGCCGAAGAACCCGCTTGCAGGCTGAGGCTGCACCTCTTTCCCCGGAAGAGGAGGCCCGGGTGCGGGCTCTCCTGGAGACGGCGGGGGAGAAAAGGGGGCAGCGGTCGTGAGCGTTGCCTTTTGGGTTACGGCGGTGCTCCTGGCCGCAGCGGCGGTGCTGCTCGTGCTGCCGCCCCTTTGGCGGCGTGGATCGGCGGGCGGCGGGGCCACGGACCGGGCTCGGGTGAACGTGGCCGTGTACCGGGATCAGCTCGCTGAGCTGGAGCGGGACCTGGAGCACGGGACCCTCTCCCGGGAGCAATACGAGTTGGCCCGTCATGAGCTGGAGCGGCGCCTCTTGGAGGAGGCCGGGGAGGAGGCCGGGGAGGCGTCTGAAGGGGCAGAGCGCCCTTCCGGAAGGAGTGCCCAGAGTGCGAGTGCGAAGCCCCCCCCGCGGGCTCTGGCCTGGGCCGTGGGGTTGGCGCTGCCGGCTGCGGCGGTAGGCCTGTACCTCTTCCTGGGCGAGCCGCGGGCCTTGGACCCGGCGCGCCTGACCGCGGCGGCAGGTGACGCTGAGCGGGGCGGCTTCACCATGGCTCAGATCGAGGCCATGGTGGAGGGGCTGGCTCAGCGGCTCCAAGAGCAGCCGGACGACCTAGAGGGCTGGCGCATGCTGGGCCGCTCTTATGCAGCCCTGGGGCGGCTCGATCGGGCCGCCCGGGTATACGAGCAAGCGGTGGCGCGCTTCCCGGCGGACCCGGATCTCCTAGCCGATTATGCCGATGTACTGGCGATGCTCCAGGGCGGCAGCCTGGAGGGGCGGCCTGTGGAGCTGCTACGCCGGGCCCTGGCCCTGGCCCCGGCTCACCAGAAGGCTCTGTGGCTGATGGGGACCGCGGCCTATGAGCGCCAGGACTATGCCGAAGCCTTGGGCTATTGGCGGCGGCTGCAGCAGCTCCTGCCCCCGGGGTCCCGGGAGGCTCAGGCTATGGCCGCCAACATCGCCGAGGTGCAGCGGCTGATGGGGGGCGTCGCTGGCGAGGGTCAGGCGCGAGCCGAGGCCAAGGCGCAGGTCAACGGTGTAGTGGAGCTGGATCCCGCCTTGCGCGGCCAAGTCTCACCCGATGACACCGTTTTCGTCTTCGCCAAGGCCCCGGAGGGCCCGCCCATGCCCTTGGCGGTGCTCCGGGCCCGGGTAAGGGATCTGCCGCTGCGGTTTACCCTGGACGATTCCATGGCCCCCACCCCCATGGCCCGTCTCTCGGATCACCGGGAGGTGGTGGTGGCGGCACGTATCTCCCGCAGTGGGGAGGCCCTGCCCTCTAGTGGAGACCTGGAAGGCAGCACCGTGGCCCAAGTGGGCGGGGAGGCGGTGCGTGTGCTCATCGACCGCCGCAGGCCTTAGATCATCCCTTCCCGGCCAGCTCTTGGGTCTCCCGCGGCCGGGCCTTTGGGCCGCGGGGGCGGCGCTTCTGTTGGCTGCCTGCGGCAGCGAGGCTCCAGGGCCGGTGCTGGGTGCAGGCGCCCCCTTTCCTGCCGCGCCGGTACGTACCCTGGATGGGCGGGAGACCGCCTTGCCGCTGGCCGGCCGGCATAGCCTGGTGAACATCTGGGGCACCTGGTGCGCGCCTTGCCGGCGGGAGCTGCCCGCCCTCGAGCGTCTGGCTCGGTCCTTGCCCGAGGGCTGGCAGGTGCTGGGCCTCGCCGTGGACCAGGAGGCCGAGGCGGTGGAGGAATACCTGCTGGACCGGGGGGTCGGCTATCCCAACTTCCTAGACCCGGGCCGGGCCATCGCCGAGGGCGCGCTGGCACTGCCTGCCTATCCGGCCACCTTCCTGGTGGGCCCGGACGGGCGGGTCCTCTGGTGGACCCTGGGGGCCCGACAGTGGGATGCCCCGGGAGTGGTTCCGGCCCTGGAGGCGGTGGCTCGTGACGAGCCTGGGGCCCTGGAGGCCCTGGAGCGGGCCTTGCCGCCTGACCGGCGCCGCGCGGGCGGCTCTTCTCAGCCCGCGCCGGCTCTTGCTAACATCGCCCCTCCTTCAGGCCATGTCCTATTCCACCCCCGCAGACGAGGTGGCGCATGAGCCCCGGGTCATTTGATGGTCGGACCTTCTCGCTCGCCCTAGCCGCCGGCGGCGTGCTCCTGCTGTTGGCGGCGCTGGTGGCTCCCTTCGCGGCCCGGGCGGCCGATCCCCAGGAAGGGGGTCGGCTCTACCGCATCCATTGCGCGGGCTGCCACGGGCCGGACGGGCGTCCTGCCATGCCCGGGGCGCCCGATTTCTCCCGGGGCGAGCGCTTGTTGCGCTCGGATGTGGACTTGGCCCGATCCATCCAGCTGGGCGTGGGGGTGATGCCCGCCTACGCCGGGCGGCTCTCGGAAGAGCAGATCCTGGACTTGGTGGCTTACCTGCGCACCCTCTGGTGATGGCCGCCTCCCCTCTGGTGCGGGCCCTGGGCGGCGGGCTGGCTGGCCTGGTCATCCTGACGGCCCCTCTGGCACCGCGGGAGGCTGCCGCTGCCGAGGGTTACCGGGTGGTGGAGAGCTTTGGGGTGGGCCAGGGGGTCTACGTGCGCGCCCTGGCGGTGGACCGGGTCCGCGGGCTGCTCTGGGTGGGCACCTCCGTGGGGGCCCTGGGGGTGGACCTGGCCAGCCGGGAGCCTCGGCACACCTTCACCCGCGCCGAGGGCTTGGCCAACGAGTACGTCTTCGCGGTGCACGTGGACCGGCGCGGGGATGTCTGGTTCGGCACCAACGGCGGCGGGATGTCCCGCTACCGCCCCGCGGACGGGAGCTGGCGTACTTACTTCCCCATGCACGGCTTGGCCGACTATTGGGTGTACGCCTTCGCCGACGCCCCCGACGGCTCTCTCTGGGTGGGGACCTGGGCCGGGGCCAGTCTGCTGGATCCTGCCCGGGAGCGCTTCCGAACCTATGTGAAGGAGCTGGTCAATGAGTGGGTCTACGGGGTGGCGGTGGACCAGGACGGGCGGGTCTGGTTCGCCACCGAGGGGGGGATCTCGGTCTTCGACGGCCGGCGCTGGCGCGCCTACACCCATGCCGACGGGTTGGGGGCCCCCAACGAGGACGGTCTGCCGGTGAGCCTCAACACCGGGCTCGGCACCCGGGCCCGGCACGACCTCAGCGTGATGCGCGACGGCCGTCCCACCTACAACCCCAACTATGTGTTCTGCCTCCTGGTGGACCGGCGCGACGGCAGCCTCTGGGCCGGCACCTGGGGCGGGGGGGTGGCCCACTATGCGAACGGGCGCTGGGAGAACCTCACCCGGCGGAACGGCTTGGGAGGCAACGTGGTCTTCAGCATGGCCCAGGCGCCGGACGGTACCTTGTGGTTTGGCACCAACGGGGGGCTGACCCGCTACGACGGCCGCAGCTGGCGCACCTTCACCACCCGGGACGGGCTCCATGGCAACAGCGTCTTCGCCGTGGCGGTGACGGAGGAGGGGGAGGTCTGGGCCGGCACCCGCGGCGGCGTGGCCCGCCTGGCCCGGGCCCCAGCTGCGGCTGTCTCTTATACACATCT
>WFXX01000110.1 GCA_015490395.1 Gammaproteobacteria bacterium
GGCGTTTGCTCGACGCGGGGCGGGCGGTGGGCCAGCTGACGCTGGATACGGTCTGCGCGGATCTGTATCCGGGGCTGTGCGGGAGCATGGCGCCCGTCGAGGGGGCGGAGGCGGCCGCCGCGCTGGTGGAGGGGATCGTACGGAGGGCGCTGGTGATGGAGGGGTGGGAACGTCCGCAGCGATGGTGAGACGCGGGGCGCTGCCGGGGCCGTCGTGTGGCCAGGTGGCGGGTATTCGTGGTCCCGGGGCGCCAGCGCCGGGCCGGCGGGTCGCGGCGCGTCCCGCCGGGGGTGGCCGGAGGAGGCGTCGCTGGCCCGGTTCTCCTTAGATGGTTGATGGCCGCGGTGTGGGCGCGGTATGGTGGCGCTACCCCGGCTCCCGAGGCCCGCCTTGGACGATGGCAGCCCTCTGGCGATGGCCCGGGGGCCGGGTGTGTTGGCTCCCACGGGTTCGGGGCCGGGGTGCCCGGTTGAACCGTGCCGCGAGGCACGGGGAGGAGCCTGGACGGCTATCCGGCGGCGGCCGGGTCGCCCCAGAATCCCGGGAGTTCCGCCCCGGCGCCGGGCACCGCCGGCCGCCATCGCCGCCATGGCTCCCAGCCCCCGGGTCCCCCTTGGGCGACCGGAGCCCTATGGGGGAGCCCTATGGGCATGGGGCTTTCCTCCTGCCTCCGCACCGCGCTCACCTCCCGCTGGCCGTCGCCTCCCGGGCCTCGTCCCAGGCGCTGCACCAGAAGACGTCCTCCTTCCAGAGGCGGACGCCCTTGAGCCCGTGGCCGGTCAGCACCCGCGGGCGGCGGGTGCGGGGGTCGACCTGCCAGATGCGGCAGGCGGCGAAGGCGGGGAGGTAGAGGCGGCCGGCGGCGTCGGCGGCGATGCCGAATCCGTGGTGATAGCTGCTGCAGGGCCAGGCGATGCGCCGCAGGCGGCCGGGGCCGAGGTAGGGCTCGATGGTGCCGTCGCGCAGGGCTACGCGCCATAGGCAAGCCGCGGTGCGGTCGTGCACGTCAGGCGGTGGGGCCTGTGTCTCGTGGTGCTAGGGAGTGAGTTGGGGAGAGGATAAAGGCGATTATCCGGCTATCTCTCCGTTGCGTGTGGGAGGGGATGGGCAATAACGGGCTTGCGCCGGCAGCAGGCAGGGGCAGGAGAGCGTCAGGGGCTGTCAGATTACAGGGTGCTGCTCGGAAGCTAACGGCTCAAGCGCCTGTGGGCGCTCGGGTGTGGCTGTGAGGCTTGCCACCCGGGGCGGATGTGCCGATGCTTAGGAGGATAAGGTTAGGCATCGGCATGAGCGGAATACAGCCTTGCGCTGTGTCAGCTGGAGCGTGGCACAACGGGCGACTCTTTCCTAGTAGAAGGCGCGACTACAAGCACCAGACCCGCCGCCTCGGGGCAAGATGTAGGTGTTCGGTCCTCCCATAGGCGGCGGGTTGATGCGCGACAAGCCCCCATTTATGGGGCACCAAGCCAAGACCTCGGTGTCTAGCCGCAGATGGTGGTGCGGGCCATTAGAAGGCAGTCTGCTGGTCCAATTCTTCCCAAGTCATTTCGAGTGTTTGCTCAAAGACATCGTCGCCGTCGGCATCGACCTGGATGCGGACCATGCTGCCGGTCAATGCTTCCAGGGTGGCCTTGCTGTTATTGGCCCCCGTAGCAAGGAGCTTGCCTGCCTCCGGGGGGGCATCGCCGAAGCCCTCGAAACGCGCAATGGTCTTATAGGTGACGGACCCGCCTAGGTCGTCGGCGTAATATGTGCCTTGCATGCCGAGGTTGTAGGCAGTTGTGCCCTGATCTTCCTCGACGGTGATGGAAAAGTCGCGCAGCTCCTCCCGGGCTTCGCCCAACATGGCGACGAGGTTGTCACCGCTGACCGATCCCTGAAAGACATTGTCCTGGACGCTACCGGTGATGGTGAAGCTGCCGTCGATACGGACGGTACCGGTCGCGTCGGTGATGGAGAGCCCGTCCATGGTCAGGCGGGCGGAGAAGGACCAGGAGGTGTCCAGTGCAGGGTCGCCCTGCAGTTGGAGAATGTCCAGAGTGATGGTCCCGTTCCAAGTCTCGCCCGACTCGACGCAATTCTCGCTCGTGATGGTGAAGGCGTCGCCCTGGGAGACATCGTGGCTGTGATCGGTGTCGTTCCAGGTGACGAGGTCCTGTCCGCCTTCGCCGCAGGAGACCGGCGTGGTTGTTTCGGTGGCCACACCCTTGGCCCCGCTGGCCGGGACGACGGATCCGGAGCGGGCCCAATGCACCACTTGGTTCAACCGCTGGCGGGCGATTTCCGACAGATCGGGCCATTTCCCTCGTCCGGCGGTGGCATGGAGGCTTGCCGCCAGGAGGGTGGTGGTGCTACCGGCATTGTCTTGGAGCCCGGTGCCTGCCTGGGCCGGTCCGGCTGTTGCCTCTGCCGCATTGCTGGTGCTGATAGATATCAGCGATGCGGTGCCCGGCTCGGTGGCGGTTCCGCCAGGTGTGGTGGATGCGGCGCCATTGTTCCCATTGCCACCGCCGCCGCTGCACGCACCTAGCGCCAGCAGCAGGGCTACGGAGGTGACAGTTTGCGCACGTTGCCGGTTGTTCTGCATATGTCTTTCCTCTCTTCCTTCAACGGGTCATCCGTCCTATGCGGATCAGGCAGCGTACGGGTTGGGTGCAGCACCAAGGTCAAGCCCTTAGCAGTAGCCAGGCGAGGGACTGGACTCAGTTGGGAGGTTCTCCTTGCGCGGGCGGCGGTAGGGGGGAGGAGACGTTTCGCTACACTGGGCTTGGCCCGGGGTCGTTTGCTCGTTCTGTCGTAGACGCGCGCTGAGCCCCCCTGGTTCTCCTGGGCAGGGGCCGAGGCTGGCGTGGCCGGAGTGGGCCGCCGGTGAGGCCAGTGCTGGTGCCGGGAGAGGGACTCGAACCCCCGACCTACCGCTTACAAGGCGGTTGCTCTACCAGCTGAGCTAGCCCGGCGTGTGTGATGACGGCTGGGGCGGCTCGTCCACGAGGCGGAGGAGCTCCGGCGCCCCGGGGACGGGGAGGGGACCGGAGGGCGGGGCCGGCGGATCGGGCCGGGTGGCGAGCCACAAGCCGAGGAGGAGGTTGAGCCCCAGCAGGACGAGGGCCACGGTCCTCACGGGGCTTCCTCCGCCATCACGGCCAAGCCCTCCAGCACCAGGTGCTGGGCGTGATCATAGCCCTCGCCGAGCAGGGGCAGCAAGCGGGGCGCGTCCCCGCCGGTCAGCAGCCGCCGGAGGGGGCAGCCTAGCTCGGCCTCGAGGTCACGGGGCACGCGGGCCACCAGGGCCACCAGGGCGTAGAGGGCGCCGCCTTCGATGGCCGGTGCGGTGTCGCGGGCCAGGAGGGCGGCGCCGTCGGCCGGCTCGGGGTCGGTGGTGAGGGCCTCGAGGGCACCGGTGCCCTCGAGGAGGGCACGCCGCATGAGCGCCAGGCCAGGCACGATGAGGCCGCCCAGGTGCCGGCCTTCGGCGTCCAGGGCGTCGATGGTGAGGGCGGTGCCGGCATCCACCACGCAGACGGGCTCCCGGGTGCGGCGCCGGGCGGCCACGAGGGCGGCCCAGCGGTCGGGGCCGAGGCGCTGCGGCAGCCGGTAGGCGTTGGTGACGCCCCATCCGTGCCCGGGGGCCTGGACCAGCTCGGGCTCGAGATCCCAGGCCTCGTGACACCAGGTGGCGAGAGCCTGGGCGAAGGCGGGCCCGGCGACGCAGGAGGCGAGCACCCGGCGGGGGC
>WFXX01000111.1 GCA_015490395.1 Gammaproteobacteria bacterium
CCACGTGGAGATAGAAGCCCAGGGGCACCGCCACCAGCACCCGGGCATGGGGATAGAGCAGCAAGTAAGCCCCCAGGACCCCCGAGACCGCCCCGCTGGCCCCGATCATGGGCACCGTGGACTCCGGCGCCGGCAGGGCCTGGGCCATCGCCGCCGCCACCCCGCAGGCCAGGTAGAAGGCCAGGAAGCGCAGGTGACCCATGGCGTCCTCGACGTTGTTGCCGAAGATCCACAGGTAGAGCATGTTCCCCAGCAGATGGGCCCAGCCCCCGTGGAGGAACATGGAGGTCAGCACCGTGACCGCGGGCGGCACCAGCTCAAGCTCCGGGGCAAGCGACCGGTTTTGCAGGAGGACGGCCGGGATCATCCCTAGCCCGTAGACCACCCGCTGGCCGACGGGGCCCAAGGAGAGCTGCCAGAGGAAGGCCAGGACGCAGAGGGCGATGAGACCCACGGTCACGTAGGGCCTGAGGGTGGTGGGGTTGTCGTCGTGGAGGGGGAGCATGCCTGTCGAAGCCGGCTTGCCCGGGGGTCTCCCCGGCGCCTATGCTAGAACGCCTCGCTGCCCAGCGACAGGGCGGTGGGAGACGACGAGCCGAAAGTCCCGAAACCGTCTCACGGAGCGATTGAGCGAGAGGGAGGAACGCGAGCGATGAGCCAGCAGGAGAGCCCACGCCACGACGATGCCGAGCAGCGCCACCGCATGGCCATGGCCTTGGCCTCGCTGGCCGCCGGGGTAGCAGCCATGCCGGTGGCCGCCTTCATCAACACCTTTCTGGGCCTGGCCCTGGCGGCGCTGTCGGTGTACTTCGTCACCATGGCCTGAGGGAGGCAAGCACGAGACACCTTCGGAGCCGTCGCAACGACTCTGGGGTAGGGCAGGGGCGGTCTCCCCTCTTCGGGGGGCCGCCCCTGCTTCGTGCAGGGGACGTGACCCCCGCCACCGCGTGGGAGAATATTCCAGCGAAGAACCGGCCCGAGGAGGAACCGGCTCATGTGCGGCATCGTCGGTGCGGTGGCGGAACGAGATGTGGTGCCCATCCTCCTGGAAGGGCTGCGCCGCTTGGAGTATCGGGGCTACGACTCGGCGGGCGTGGCCGTGGTGGGCGAGGACGGGCGGCTGGCCCGCATCCGCTGCCCGGGGAAGGTGCAGACCCTGGCCGCGCGGGTGGCCACTGCGGGGCTGCGCGGGCGCACCGGCATCGCCCACACCCGTTGGGCCACCCACGGCCCCCCCTCCGAGGCCAATGCCCATCCCCACCAGTGCCAGGGGCAAGTGGCCTTGGTCCACAACGGCATCATCGAGAACCACGAGCGCCTGCGCCGCGAGCAGGAGGCCTTGGGCTATGCCTTCACCTCCGAGACCGACACCGAGGTGGTGGTGCACCAGGTCCACCGCCACCTAGCCGAGGGCAGGGGGCTGCTGGAGGCCGTGCGGGCCACGGTGGGGGAGCTGGAGGGTGCCTATGCCCTGGGGGTGATCGCCGCCTCCGAGCCCGGGGTGCTGGTGGCGGCCCGCCGGGGCAGCCCACTGGTCATCGGCATCGGCATCGGCGAGCACTTCATCGCCTCGGACGTGGCCGCCCTGCTGCCCGTCACCCGCCGCTTCGTCTTCCTGGAGGAGGGGGACGTGGCGGAGTTGACCCGGGAGCGGCTGCGCATCTGGGACGCCGCGGGCCGCCCGGTGGAGCGCCCGGCGCGCGAGAGCGAGCTCTCGGCCGAGGCCGTGGAGCGGGGCGGCTACCGCCACTACATGCTCAAGGAGATCCACGAGCAGCCCCGGGCCGTGGCCGAGACCCTGGAGGGGCGCCTGAGCGGGGCGCGGGTGCTGGAGGAGGCCTTCGGCCCCGGGGCCCCCGCCCTGTTGGAGGCCACGCGTCAGGTGCACATCGTGGCCTGCGGCACCAGCTACCACGCCGGCCTAGTGGCCCGCTACTGGCTGGAGGCCCTGGCCGGCATCCCGGCGGCGGTGGAGGTGGCCAGCGAGTTCCGCTACCGCAGCCCGGTGCTCCCTCCCGGCTCCCTGGTGGTCCTCGTCTCCCAGTCGGGGGAGACCGCCGACACCCTGGCGGCCCTGCGCGAGGTCCGGCGCCGGGGCCTGCCCGCCCTGGCCATCTGCAACGTCCCCGAGAGCTCCCTGGCCCGGGAGGCGGACCTGACCCTCATGACCCGGGCCGGCCCGGAGATCGGGGTGGCCTCCACCAAGGCCTTCACCACCCAGCTGGTGGCCCTGATGCTGCTGACCCTGGCCCTGGCCCGCCGCCGCGGCCTGCCCCCCGAGCGGGAGGCGGAGCTGGTGGGGCTGCTGCGGCGCCTGCCCGCCCAGCTGGAGGAAGTGCTAGGGCTGGACGCGGCGGTGGAGCGCCTGGCCGAGCGCTTCGCGGACAAGCGCCACGCCCTGTTCCTGGGCCGGGGGGCCCACTATCCGGTGGCCCTGGAGGGGGCCCTCAAGCTCAAGGAGATCTCCTACATCCACGCCGAGGCCTATCCGGCCGGGGAGCTCAAGCACGGGCCCCTAGCCCTGGTGGACGCGGAGATGCCCGTGGTGGCCGTGGCCCCCCGCAACGAGCTGCTGGAGAAGCTCAAGGCCAATCTCCAGGAGGTGCGGGCCCGAGGCGGGGAGCTGCTGGTCTTCGCCGACGAGGGGGTGGACGTGCGCCGCGACCCTCGGGGCGACCCCCCGGTGGAGGTGCTGCGCCTGGGCCGCATCCCCGACCCCACCGCCCCGGTGCTCTTCACCGTCCCCTTGCAGCTCCTGGCCTACCACGTGGCCGTGCTCAAGGGCACCGACGTGGACCAGCCGCGCAACCTGGCCAAGTCCGTGACCGTGGAGTAGCCCGCCGTCGGAGCCGGGCCTAAGCCACGGAAAGCAGGAAAAAAACCGGACCCAGCGGTTTGCCTGCCCCGCCCAGCGGTGCTATGGTGGCGCTCCACGGCGCAGGAGGGTGCGCGATGGAGGCAGGCGGGGAGGCCGGCGCGGGCCGGCCGGTGATCTTCGGCGAGGTCCTCTTCGACCGCTTCCCCGACGGCAGCGAGGTGCTGGGCGGGGCCCCCTTCAACGTGGCCTGGCACCTGCAGGGCCTGGGGGCCCGGCCCCTGCTGGTGACCCGGGTGGGGGCGGACGCGGCGGGCCGGCGGGTGCTGGAGGCCATGGCCCGCTTCGGGATGGACACCGCCGGGGTGCAGGTGGACCCGGAGCGCCCCACCGGGCAGGTGGCGGTGAGCCTGGAGGGGGGCGAGCCCCGCTTCGACATCCTGCCCGGCGTGGCCTACGACCGTATCGAGGCCGGGGCGGCCCTCCGGGCCGTGGAGGCCGCCGGCCCCTGCGCCCTGCTCTACCACGGCAGCCTGGCCCTGCGCGAGCCGCCCTCCCGGGAGGCCCTGGAGACCCTGCGCCGGGCCACCGGGGCCCCTCGCTTCGTGGACGTCAACCTCCGCCCCCCCTGGTGGGAGCGGGACCGGATGGCGGCCCTCCTCCGGGGGGCGGCCTGGATCAAGCTGAACCGGGACGAGCTGCGCCAGCTGGGCGGGGAGGGAGAGCCGGGTGAGGCCGCCCAGGCCCTGCGCCGCCTTCACGGGGCCCGGGCCGTGATCCTGACCCTGGGCGCCGAGGGGGCCCTGCTGGCCCACGAGGGGGGGAGCCTGCGCCGCCGGGCCGAGCCGGCCGAGGTGGTGGACACCGTGGGCGCGGGGGATGCCTTCAGCGCCGTGGCCATCCTGGGCCTGCTGGCCGGCTGGCCCTGGGAGCGGCTCCTGGAGCGGGCGGTGGGCTTCGCCGCCGCCGTCTGCGGCCTGCGGGGGGCGGTGACCGAGGACCGGGCCTTCTACGAGGCCCACCTGCGGTCCTGGGGCGGCGCGGGGGGCCGGGGAGCCTGAGCGTGTCCGACGGCGGCGAAGGCCTCTACATCCTGCTGGTCTCCGTCCACGGCCTCATCCGGGGGCACAACCTGGAGCTGGGGCGGGACGCCGACACCGGGGGCCAGGTCAAGTACGTGGTGGAGCTGGCCCGGGCCCTGGCCGAGCGGCCGGAGGTGGCCCGGGTGGACCTCCTCACCCGCCGGGTGGAGGACCCCAAGGTGGACCCCGACTACGCGGTCCCCCTGGAGCCCATCGCCCCCAAGGCCCACATCGTGCGCATCCCCTGCGGCCCCCGGCGCTACCTGCGCAAGGAGGTCCTCTGGCCCTATCTGGATGCCTTCGCCGACAACGCCCTGCAGCACCTCCGGCGGGTGGGGCGCCTGCCGGACTGGATCCACAGCCACTACGCCGACGCCGGCTACGTGGGGGTGCGCCTGGCCTCCCTCCTGGGGGTGCCCCTGGTGCACACCGGCCACTCCCTGGGGCGGGAGAAGCGCCGCCGCCTCCTGGACCAGGGCCTCAGGGCCGAGACCATCGAGCGCCAGTACAACCTCACCCAGCGCATCGAGGCCGAGGAGATGGTGCTGGACGTGGCCCAGCTGGTCATCGCCAGCACCACCCAGGAGGTGGAGCAGCAATACGCCCTCTACGACAACTACCACCCCGACTCCATGGTGGTGATCCCCCCGGGGATCGACCTCTCCCGCTTCTACCCGCCCCGGCGGGGCTGGTTCCGCCCCCCCATCTTCCAGGAGCTGGCCCGCTTCCTGCGCGAGCCCAAGCGCCCCATGGTGCTGGCCCTCTCCCGCCCGGACGAGCGCAAGAACATCCCCACCTTGGTGCGGGCCTTCGGTGAGCACCAGGGGCTGCGGGCCCTGGCCAACCTGGTGCTGGTGGCCGGCAACCGGGACGACATCCAGGCCATGGAGCGCGGCCCCCGGCAGGTGCTCACCGAGATCTTGCTGCTCATCGACCGCTACGACCTCTACGGCCAGGTGGCCTATCCCAAGCACCACGGCCCCCACGACGTGCCCCTGCTCTATCGCCTGGCGGCCAAGAGCAAGGGGGTCTTCGTCAACCCGGCCCTTACCGAGCCCTTCGGCCTGACCCTCATCGAGGCCGCCGCCTCGGGCCTGCCGGTGGTGGCCACCGAGGACGGCGGCCCCCGGGACATCGTGGCCCTGTGCAAGAACGGCCTATTGATCGACCCCTTGGATGCCGATGCCATGGGTGAGGCCCTCTACGAGGCCCTCACGGACCAGGCCCGCTGGCGGCGCTGGTCCAAGGCCGGGGTGGCCGGGGCGCACCGACACTTCTCCTGGAGCGCCCACGTCACCCGTTACCTGCGCGAGGTGCGCAAGCTCCTCAAGCGCCCCCGGCGTAGGCGGATGGCCGCGGCGGCCCGCTCGCGGCTGCCCACCTCGGAGCGGCTGCTGGTGAGCGACATCGACAACACCCTCATCGGCGACCGGGAGGCCCTGGACGCCCTGCTGGCCCGGCTCAAGGCCCACGAGGGCCGGGTCTCCTTGGGCGTGGCCACCGGCCGACGCCTGGAGAGCACCGTGCAGGTGCTGCGCGAGTGGGGGGTGCCCATGCCCGACGTGCTCATCACCGCGGTGGGCTCGGAGATCTACTACGGCCCCAACCTGGTCCCGGACCTCGGCTACCAGCGCCACATCGACTACCGCTGGCGCCCCCAGGCCCTGCTGGAGGCCATGGAGGGCCTCCCCGGGTTGCAGCTCCAGCCCCCCGAGGAGCAACGCCCGTACAAGATCAGCTATTTCGTGGACGTCTCCCGCGCGCCCTCGCCCAGAGAGATCCAGCGCACCCTGCGCCAGCGGGATCTGCACGTCAACGTGGTCTTCTCCCACAACGCCTTCCTGGACCTGCTGCCGGTGCGCGCCTCCAAGGGCTCGGCGGTGCGCTACGTGGCCGTCAAGTGGGGCATCCCCCTGGATCACATCCTGGTGGTGGGGGACTCGGGCAACGACGAGGAGATGCTCAGCGGCATCACCCTCGGGGTGGTAGTGGGCAACCACAGCGCAGAGCTCGAGCGCCTGCGCGGGCGCGAGCGCATCTACTTCGCCCAGGGGCATCACGCCTGGGGGATCCTGGAGGGCATCGAGCACTACGACTTCCTAGGCGAGCGTGCCGGCGCCGCCGGGGAGCCGCGCCGGGAGGCCTCATGAACGATCCCGCATCCCAGTACCTGCGCGCCCACCGGGACGCCGCCTACCGGCTGCTGCGGCGCTACCTGGGCATGGGCAAGCCCTTCCTTCTGCGCTCCGAGCTCTGGGACACCTTCGTGGCCTTCTGCGAGGCCGAGGGCGAGCGGGCCCTGCTGGACTCGCCCCTGGCAGAGGTCATCCGGGTGACCCAGGAGGCGGCGGTCCGCCGGCCCTGGATCTACATCGCCGTGCGCCGCTACGTGGCCCGGTGGCGCTACTACCGCATCCACACCGAGACGCTGGAGGTGGGCTCGGTGGGGGTCTCCGAGTACCTGGCCTTCAAGGAGCAGCTCGTCGACGGCGAGGCCGGGGAGGAGTGGGTGCTGGAGTTCGACATCGGCCCCTTCAACCGGGACTTCCCTAAGCTGCGCGAGGCGCGTTCCATCGGCCGCGGGGTGGAGTTCCTCAACCGGCGCCTCTCCAGCCAGCTCTTCCAGGACCTGGGGCGGGGGGCCCAGCAGATCCTGAGCTTCCTGCGCACCCACCATCACGAGGGCCGGCCCCTGATGCTCAACGGCCGGGTCCACAGCGTGGAGGAGCTGCGCCGTTGCCTGCGCCAGGCCCAGGACCTCCTGGCCCGCCGGCCGCAGGAGGCCACCTGGGAGCAGGTGGCCAGGGAGCTCCAGGCCCTGGGCCTGGAGGCCGGCTGGGGACGCACCGTGGGCCGCATCCGGGACACCCTGGAGCTGCTGGCCGACATCCTGGAGGCCCCCGCCCCGCGGCAGCTGGAGCGCTTCCTGGGACGCATCCCCATGATCTTCCGGGTGGCCATCCTCAGCCCCCACGGCTACTTCGGCCAGGACAACGTGCTGGGCCTGCCCGACACCGGCGGGCAGGTGGTCTACATCCTGGACCAGGTGCGGGCCCTGGAGAAGGAGATGCGCCAGCGCCTGCACGAGCAGGGGCTGGACATCGAGCCCCAGATCCTGGTGGTGACCCGCCTCATCCCCGAGGCCCCGCCCGGGACCACCTGCGACCAGCGCCTGGAGCCCATCGTGGGCACGCGCTCGGCGCGCATCCTGCGCGTGCCCTTCCGCGAGGCCGACGGCGAGGTGGTGCGGCCCTGGATCTCCCGCTTCGAGGTTTGGCCCTACCTGGAGCGCTTCGCCCGGGACGTGGAGAAGGAGCTCCTGGCCGAGATGGGAGGACGGCCGGACCTGGTCATCGGCAACTACTCCGACGGCAACCTGGTGGCCACCCTCCTGGCCCACCGGCTGGGCGTGACCCAGTGCAACATCGCCCACGCCTTGGAGAAGACCAAGTACCTCATGTCCGACCTCTACTGGAAGGACAACGAGCCCCACTACCACTTCGCCTGCCAGTTCACGGCGGACCTCATCGCCATGAACGCCGCCGACTTCATCATCACCAGCACCTATCAGGAGATCGCCGGGCGCGAGGACAGCGTGGGGCAGTACGAGAGCTATGCGGCCTTCACCATGCCGGGCCTGTACCGGGTGGTGAACGGGGTGGACCCCTTCGACCCCAAGTTCAACATCGTCTCCCCCGGGGCCGACGCCGAGATCTACTTCCCCTACAACCAGCGCGAGCGCCGGCTCACGGGCCTGCACGGGGAGCTGGAGGCGCTGGTCTACGGCGGCCCCCACCCCGAGGGGCGGGGCGTGCTCCAGGACCGGGAGAAGCCCTTGCTGTTCACCATGGCCCGCCTGGACCGGATCAAGAACATCACCGGCCTGGTGGCCTGGTACGGGGCCTGCGAGCGGCTGCGCCGGGTGGCCAACCTCCTGGTGGTGGCCGGTCACGTGGACCCCAACCGCTCCACCGACGAGGAGGAGCGGGACCAGATCCTGCGCATGCACGAGCTCATGGACCGCCACGGCCTGGACGGGCAGGTGCGCTGGCTGGGCCTGCGCCTGGAGAAGAACTTGAGCGGTGAGCTCTACCGCTTCGTGGCCGACCGGCGAGGGGCCTTCGTCCAGCCGGCCCTCTTCGAGGCCTTCGGCCTGACGGTGATCGAGGCCATGAGCTGCGGCCTGCCCACCTTCGCCACCCGCTATGGCGGCCCCCTGGAGATCATTGAGCACGGGGTCTCGGGCTTCCACATCGACCCCAACCACGGTGACCAAGCCGCCGAGCTCATGGCCGACTTCTTCGAGCGCTGCGCCCGCGAGCCCGGCTACTGGGAGCGGCTCTCCGAAGGGGCCCTGGAGCGCATCCGCACCCGCTACACCTGGGAGCTCTACGCCGAGCGCATGATGACCCTCTCGCGCATCTACGGCTTCTGGAAATACGTCACCAACCTGGAGCGGGACGAGACCCGCCGCTACCTGGAGATGTTCTACGGGTTGCAGCTCCGGCCCCTGGCCCGGCAGGTGCGCCCCAGCTCCTGAGCGATCCTGAGCACCGTACCCGGGATTCGTGCCGGGTGGTGCGCGCGCCGCCCTTTTGGGCTAACTTCTTGGGACCGCCGCCCCTCAGGCCCCTGGGGGCGGCGGCTGGAGGAGGACAGCCCGATGGAGCGCAGCCCAGGCACCAGCGCCCCGGCCGTGCAGCCGGGCTCGCCCGCGGGGGGGATGGCCCGCGCCCTCCTGCGGTGGCTGTGGCGGGCCATGGACGAGCCCCCGGTGGCGGTGACCCTGGCCTGTGGCGAGCACCTGGCCGGCCCGACCGGGCCGGAGGCCGTGGGTCGAATCCGCCTGCGGGACGGGCGCACCCTGCGCCGCCTGCTCCTGCACCCCGAGCTGCGCTTCGGGGACCTCTACAGCGCTGGGGACCTGGAGGTGGAGGGCGACCTGCCGGCGGTGCTAGAGGCCCTCTACCGGGGCATCGACGCCCTGGAGGCCTCCCACGGCTGGGTGCGCCGCCTGGCCTACGGCCTCACCCGCCCCCACGGTAGCGGCCTGCGCCAGGCCCGGGACAACATCCACCGCCACTACGATCTGGGCAACGACTTCTACCGGCTCTGGCTGGACGAGCAGCTGCTCTACACCTGCGCCTACTTCCCCACCCCCGAGGCCACCCTGGAGGAGGCCCAGGTGGCCAAGATGGACCACGTCTGCCGCAAGCTCCGCCTGCGCCCTGGGGAGCGGGTGGTGGAGGCCGGCTGCGGCTGGGGGGCCCTGGCCCTGCACATGGCCCGGCGCTACGGAGTGCGGGTGCGGGCCTACAACATCTCCCGGGAGCAGCTGGACTGGGCCCGGGAGCGCGCCCGCCGGGAGGGCCTGGAGGGCCAGGTGGCATTCGTGGACGGCGACTGGCGGGAGATCGACGGCCGCTACGACGCCTTCGTCTCGGTGGGGATGCTGGAGCACGTGGGCCGGGAGCGCTACGGGGAGCTGGCCCGGCTCCTGGACCGCTGCCTGGAGCCCCACGGGCGGGGCCTGATCCACAGCATTGGCCGCAACGCCTACGAGCCCTTCAACGCCTGGATCGAGCGGCGCATCTTCCCTGGGGCCTATCCGCCCACCCTGCGCGAGATGATCGGCATCCTGGAGCCCCACCGCTTCTCGGTGCTGGATGTGGAGAACCTGCGCCTGCACTACGAGCGAACCCTGGCGCACTGGCTGGAGCGCTTCGAGCGGGCCGCGGACCGTGTGGAGGCCATGTTCGACGCCCGCTTCGTGCGGGCCTGGCGGCTGTACCTGGCCGGCTCCATGGTGGCCTTCCGCACCGGCTCCCTGCAGCTGTTCCAGGTCCTCTTCGCCCGGCCCCGGCTCAACCGCATCCCCTGGACCCGCGCCCACCTCTACGCCGGCGACGGGGCCTGAGAGCCAGGCACCCCTTTGCAGAGAGGGGGCGAGTCCTATACCCTGGCGGGGCGCTCGGGGAGGGCGCCTCCAGCGCAGCAAGACAAGGACCGAGAACGAGAAACCAGGGCGAGGACCCATGGCCGCACGCCTCGATACGGCCGCCGTGAAGGCCGCCTACCGGCGCTACGCGCGCGTCTACGACCTGCTCTTCGGGGCCATCTTCCAGCCCGGCCGCCGGCGGGTGATCCGCTCCCTGGCCTGCCGGCCCGGCGAGCGGGTGCTGGAGGTGGGAGTGGGCACCGGCCTGTCCCTGCCCCTCTATCCCCGCCACAGCCGCGTGGTGGGCATCGACCTGTCCCGGGACATGCTGGAGCGGGCCCGGGAGCGGGTGCGCCGCCACCGCTTGGAGCAGGTGGAGGCGCTGCTGGAGATGGACGCCGAGCGCATGGCCTTCGCCGCGGGCACCTTCGACAAGGTGGTGGCCATGTACGTCGTCTCCGTGGTGCCCCACCCCGAGCGGCTGGTGGCGGAGATGTGCCGGGTGTGCAAGCCGGGGGGCGACATCTTCATCGTCAACCACTTCTCCTCCAGCCATCCGCTGCTGCGGGCCTCCGAGGGCATGTTCTCCCGCTTCGCCGGGAAGATGGGCTTCCGCCCGGACCTGCCCCTGGAGCCGCTGCTCGAGGGCAGCGGGCTGCAGCTGGTGGAGGCCGGCCGCACCAACCTCTTCGGCTACTGGCGCATGCTGCGCTGCCGCAACGGCTGCCGCAGCGAGCTGGCCGCCTGAGCTCGTGGGCGGGGGAGCAGGCCATCGCCCCGGTGCAGGGGGCGGCGGGCTGGAGCGCCTCAAGCCCGCCCAGAGGGAAGCCGTCCGCCACCTGGGCGGCCCGCTGCTGGTGCTGGCTGGCGCGGGCACGGGCAAGACCCGGGTCATCGCCCACCGCATCGCCTTCCTGGTGCGCGAGGCGGGCCTGCCCCCCCGGCGCATCGCCGCCGTGACCTTCACCAACAAGGCCGCCCGGGAGATGGCCGAGCGGGTCCGGGGCCTGCTGGGGCCCCGGGAGGCCCAAGGCCTGCGGGTGGGCACCTTTCACACCCTGGGCCTGGAGATCCTCCGGGAGCGGCCGGAGGCGGTAGGACGACGGCCCGGCTTCAGCCTCCTGGACGAGCACGACGCCGCGGCCCTGGCGCGGGAGCTCCTCCGCGGCCGGGCCCCGGAGGAGGAGGCCCGGGCGCTTCTGGGGAGCATCTCCCGCTGGAAGGCGGCCCTGAAGGATCCCGAGGCAGCCCGTGCCGAGGGCGGGGACCCGCGCGCCGCCCAGCTCTATGTGGCCTACCGGCGGGCCCTGCTGGCCTACAACGCCTTCGACCTCGATGACCTGATCCTGGAGGCAGTGCGCCTGCTGGAGGAGGACCGCCAGTCCCGGGAGCGCTGGCAGGGGCGGATCCGCCACCTCCTGGTGGACGAGTACCAGGACACCAACCTGGCCCAGTACCGCCTGGCGCGGCTCCTGGCCGGACCCGAGGCGGCCCTGACCGCGGTGGGCGACGACGACCAGGCCATCTACGGCTGGCGGGGCGCGGACCCGGAGAACCTGCGCCGCCTGGCCGAGGACCTGCCCGGCCTCAAGGTGGTGCGCCTGGAGCAGAACTACCGCTGCGCCGGGAGCATCCTGCGGGTGGCCAACGGCCTCATCGCCCACAATCGGCACCTGTTCCCCAAGCGGCTGCGGAGCGAGCGGGGCTACGGGGAGCCCGTGCGGGTGCTGGAGGCCGCCGACGGCGAGCAGGAGGCCCGCCGGGTGGCGGACGCGCTGCTGGAGCACCGCTTCCGCACCGGCGCCCCCTGGGGAGCCTACGCCATCCTCTACCGGAGCAACCACCAGGCC
>WFXX01000112.1 GCA_015490395.1 Gammaproteobacteria bacterium
GCCCTGCCCCCGGCGGCGACCCTGGGCTGGCTGCTGGCCCTCCTGGCCCTGGCCCAGCCCGTCCAGGTCCAGGCACCGCCCCGGAAGGCCCTGGGGGTGGACCTGGCCGTGGTCCTGGACCTGTCCCCCTCCATGGAGGCCCGGGACCTGGCCCCCACCCGCCTGGAGCGGGCCCGGCTGGAACTGGAGCGGCTGCTGGAGCGCCTCCGTGGACGGGGCGACCGCCTGGGGCTGGTGGCCTTCGCCGCCAACGCCTACCCACTCCTGCCTCCCACCGCGGACCGGGCCCTGTTCCGGGAGACGGTGGCCGCCCTAGAGCCCCGGGACCTGCGGCCGGGCAGCCACCTGGGGCGAGCCTTGGAGGTGGCCCGCCGGCTCCTGGCGAGCAGCCCCCCCGGCGCCCGGGCGGTGCTCCTGCTCAGCGACGGCGAGGCCCACGACGGAGAGGGCGCCGTCCGGGCCGAAGCCCGGGCCCTGGCTCGGGAGGGCATCCCCCTGCTCGCCCTCGGGCTGGGCACGCCCGAGGGCGCGCCCGTCCCTGGCCCCGGGGGCAGCCTCCTGGTGCGGGACGGCACGCCGGTGCGCTCCAGGCTCCACGCCGGGCGTCTCCAGGAGCTAACCCGGCTCACGGGGGGCGCCTACGCCGAGGCCGCCGCGGGCGACCCCTGGCCGGCGCTGCTCCGGGCCCTGGAGGGGGCCACCCGGCCGGCGCCCTTGGAAGGGGTAGGCGGCAGGCACCGCAGCCTGGCCGCCTGGCCGCTGGCGGCAGCCTTGGCCCTGTTCCTCTGGAGCTGGCGCGGCCTGCCCCGGCGGGCCGCCCCGCACGCCGTCCCGGCCTTCCTGGCCGCCCCGCTCCTGGCCTCTTCCGGGCCGAGCCAGGCCGGACCGTGGGCGGCCTGGGAGGAGCTGGCGGCACGCCGGGCCCTCGTCCACGGCCGCCCGGCGCAGGCCCTGGCGGCCTACCGCCACCTTCCCGGCTGGCGGGCCCGCCTGGGGGAGGGCGCCGCTGCCTACCGGCTGGGGCGCTTGGAGGAGGCCCTGGCCGCCTTCCGGGAAGCCGCCAGGGCGGCCCCCGGGGCCCGGGAGCGGGCCGTGGCCCTGCTGAACGTCGGCAACGCCTTGGCCCGGCTGGGGCGCCTGCAGGAGGCCGGAACGGCCTGGAGGGAGGCCCTGCGCCTGGACCCCGGCCTGCGGGCGGCGGCCCTGAACCTGGAGCGGCTGCAGGCCCTGCGCCTGCGCGCCGGGCCCGGTGGGACCGGGCGTGCCGGCGCCACCGCCGGCATCGGCCCCCCGGGGCCCCGGGGCGCGGGGGCGGGCACCGGCGGCCTGGAGCCGCTGCTGCAGCGCTGGCAGGCGGCCCTGAAGACGGCCCCCGGGCCCACTCCCGGAGAGGAGGCGGAGCGCAGCTTCGCCGTGCGCTGGCTGGTAGGTCAGGCGGACGATGCCCGCACCGTGCGCCTGCTGGAGGGGCCGCCATGGTAGGGCCACGCACCCTCCTCGCCGCAGCCGCAGCAGGGGGAGCGGCCACGAGGAGCAGGGCGGCTGCGGTGCTCGAGGCCCGGGTGGACCGCCGGGAGCTGGCCCAGGACGAGCACCTCGTGCTCACCCTGGAGCTGCGCGACAGCGACACCCGCCTGCGGGCCGAAGGGGTGGACCCCAACGTGGACCTCACCGTGCTCACCCGGGACTTCGACGTCGGCCGGGTACGCTCCAGCTTCCGCTACCGCCTGGAACGGGCCCGCGGGCGGGCCGCCTCCCGCCTGGAGGTGGAGCTTTTCCCCAAGCGAGCGGGCGATCTGCGCATTCCCGCCTTCGAGGTGGCGGGTCTGCGCACCGCACCCATCGCGGTGCGGGTCCACCCCCTGCCCGCCGACCGCCTCCCCGAGCTGCGCCTCACCGCTGGCGCCGAGCCCGAGCGCCCCTGGCCCGGCCAGGTGGTGCGGGTGTGGGTGGCCCTCCATGCCCGGGTGGCCGTGGAGCGAGCCTCGCTTGGGGACGTGCTGCGCACCTCGCCGGTACCCCTGGAGCTCATGGAGCACCGCCGCCTGCCCCGGGAAGAGACCGAGGAGCGCTGGCGAGGAGCGCGCTACCAGGTGCTGCGCCAGGCCTGGGTGCTCCACCCCCGCCAAGCCGGGCGCCTGGAGCTGCTCCTGCCCGATGTGTGGGTGGAGACGGCCGACGGCAAGCGGCGGCGCTTGGCCCCGCCCCCGCTCGCCCTCGAGGTCCGGGAGCCGCCCCCCGGGGCGGCGGGGCTACCCGTAGGCCGCCCGGAGCTGGAAGCCCGCTGGCCGGCCGGCCCGCTGGTCGTCGGCCGGCTGGCCGTGGCCTCCTTCACCGTGGCCGGCGCCTACGCAGCAGGGAGCCTGCCCGAGCGGCTGCCTCTGGAGGAAGCCGACGGCGTGGAGCTCCTGGCCGACCGGGCCGCCCTGGAGCGGGGGCTCCGGCAGGGCCTGCCCTGGATCCAGGCCCGCTACCATCTGACCATCCGACCCCTGCGATCGGGCCCCCTGGCCCTGCCCACCGTGCGCATCCCCTACCTCGACCCTGCCGAGGGGCGGGTGCGCGTGGCCGAGCTGCGTCCGCCCCCCCTGGAG
>WFXX01000113.1 GCA_015490395.1 Gammaproteobacteria bacterium
GGGCAGGGGGGTCCCTCAGGACATCCGTGCCGCCCTGCCCTGGCTGCGCCGGGGCGCGGAGGCTGGCGACCCGGAGGCGCAGACGGTGCTGGGCTTCCTCTACCGGGAGGGGCTCGGAGTGGCCAGGGACCCTGCCGAGGCTGCCCGCTGGTTCCGCCGGGCCGCAGAGCAGGGGCAGCTTATGGCCGCCACCAGCTTGGGTCTGCTCTATCGGAACGGCGAGGGCGTCCCCCGTGACGGCCGTCAGGCCCGGCGCTGGCTGCGCCGGGCCGCCGAGGCGGGGGAAGTCTACGCCCAAGCCAACCTGGGGCGGATGTGGGAGGAGGGCGTGGGCGGGCCGGCCGATGCCGCCGAAGCGGCGCGCTGGTACCGGCGGGCGGCCCAGCAGGCCCATCCCGGGGCCCAGCGCCGGCTGGCGGCCCTCTACGCCCAGGGCAAGGGCGTGCCCCGGGATCTGGTGCGTGCCTACATGTGGTACACGGTGGCGGCGGTCTGGGACCGCGCAGACGACGGTGGCCTACCGCCCGCGGATCCCCGCCGGGAGCTCCAGCGCCGGATGAGCGCCGAGGAGGTGGAGCGGGCCCTCCGGGAGGCCGAATCCTGGTGGCGAGAGCACTTCCGTGCCGCTCGCCGCTCGACGCCCCAGTGAGCCCGAAGGAAGGTTCCCGAGTATAGGGAGAGGGCGGCACCCGATCCCGCAGTGCCGCCCCCGCTCCGGACCCCGGGTCCCTTCTCTCCTGAAGGGCCCTCAAGCCAGCAAGCCCTTGCACACCTCCGGCTCTTTGCAGACCCGCTCGTAGGCCTTGTCGTAGAGCCGCTCCTTGCCCCGTCGGGCGCACTCCGCATAGACCAGGTCCAAGAGATCGTGGGACTCGGCGTGCGGCTCGCCCGCATGGGCCAAGGACATGCAGATGCACTGCTGCACGTAGCGGAAGAGCTCGCCGTCACGCAGCGACTCGAGACGGTCGCGGAAGCTCTCCAGGTCCATATCGACCCCTCCAAGCTAGCCTTGGCGCATGCGCCGCGGTCCGCGGCCGGAAGGTGCTGGACCGCGGCACCCTGGGGTGACATGTCCTTGTCCGGATGCGCGGCCTCCTCACCTGAGGCCGCCGGGAGCTTTATCGGCCGCTCGGGGCTGCCCTTGACGGACATGCATCCTCCTGCCTCCGGGATCGTTACCCCTGGGTATAGCTGCCGGTCCCGGAGCCAAGCCAAAAGACCATGCTTAGGACATGGTAATAGACGTCCCCGCCGCCCGGCCCGTTGAGGGCCCGGAGGGGCTGGACTAGCCTTGGGGACGACAAAAGGAGTGGCAGAGGAGAGAGAGCCATGGCCGAGGAAAAGAGACAGGAGGTGATCCGCGCCCAGGGGGAGCAGGCCCCGGCCCGGGCGTGGAACCCCTTCGACGAGATGGAGCGCCTGATGGAGAGCTTCTTCCCGAGGGGCTGGCTGCGGCCGGCACGCTGGGGCTTGCCGGAGTGGTCGGCGCTGGCCGGCGGGCGGATCCCTCCGGTGGACATCATCGACCGGGATGCGGAGGTGGTGGTGCGTGCCGAGCTGCCCGGCGTCCGTAAGGAGGACGTGGAGGTCTCCGTGGCGGACAACACCGTCACCATCCGCGGCCGCGTCCAGCGGGAAGAGAAGCATGAGGAAGGCGAGTACTTCCGGGCTGAGACGGCCCGCGGCGAGTTCACCCGCACGGTGATGCTGCCGGCGGAGGTGGACGCCGAGGGCGCCAAGGCCACCTTCCGCGATGGGATCCTGGAGCTGACCCTGCCCAAGGTGGCCCGAGCCCGTCGGCGCACCATCCCCGTGGAGTGAGCCAGCGCATCGGGCCCACAGGGGAGCCCCCGCCCTCAGCGGGGGCTCCCTTTTCGTTCGGGAAGGCGCTGATACAATGGAGAGCACGCCAAAGGCACGCCACATGCCGGCCTGCCCCGCGGCCGTGCGGGCGGTCGGCATCCCGAGGGGAAGGGACGAAGCGCCATGCTGCAACGCAAGCCGGTCGAGGACCGCCGCACCCGCTCCACCCAGCTCATTCGCAAGCTCATCCATTCCCGTCAGGAGCTGCTGGCCTGCTACCAGAAGCTGGTGGAGCGCCGGCCCTACGTGGACTGTCCCGAGGCGCCCCGCCTCTTGCAGCGCTTCTGCCAGCTTCTGGTGGACTACACGGCCAACGCCCACTTCCAGCTCTTTCGCCACTTCGCCGAGCAGCGCGAGCGGCGTCGCGCGGCGGCGGCCGTGGCCCACGAGATCTATCCCCGGGTGATGGACCTCACCCAGGCCTTTCTGGACTTCAACGACAAGTACGACTGCGGCGACCACTGCCGGGTAGGCCCGGAGCTGGCGGAGGACCTGGCCCGCTTGGGCGAGCAGCTCGCCGAGCGCTTCGAGCTCGAGGACCGCATCGTGGAGGCCTTCCTGGGCAGACGGTGAGCCTGCCTTCCCCGGCCGGATGGCCCCCGCCCATTTGCCGCCACCCCTGCGCCCCTTGGCGCCCGAGGCCCTGCGCCGGCGGTGCGACCCCGGGGCGCTTCCCTACGCCCGCAGCGACGAGCTCGCCGCCGAGGACCTGCCCCCTGTGGAGGAGGCCCCCGGCCAAGAGCGGGCCCTGGAGGCCCTGCGCTTCGGCACTGCCGTGGCCCGCCGTGGCTTCAACGTCTACGTGCTGGGTGAGCCGGGGGCCGGGCGCCACGAGGTGGTGGAGGCCCTCCTGCGGACCCAGGCCCGCCAGGCCCCCACACCCGGCGACTGGTGCTATCTGCACAACTTCGACGACCCCCGGCGGCCTTGGGCGGTGGGGCTGCCGGCGGGCCGGGGGCGGGCCCTGCGGGAGGACATGGCCCGCCTGGTGGAGGAGCTGCGTGTGGCCCTCCAGGCGGTGTTCCGGAGCGAGACCTTCCGCAACCGCCTCCAGGAGATCGAGGACGGCCTCAAGGCCCGGGAGGAGCAGGCCCTGGAGGCGGTGCGGGAGGAGGCTCGTCGCCAGGGCCTGGAGCTGTTGCGCACGCCCGCCGGCTTCGCCTTCGTCCCCACCCGGGAGGGGCAGGTGCCGGACGCCGAGGCCTACCAGGCCCTGCCCGAGGCCGAGCGCCGGCGCATCCAGGAGCAGGTAGAGGCCCTGCAGGGGCGGCTCCGGGCGGTGCTGAGGGAGGTGCCGGGCTGGCACCAGGAGGCCCAGCGGCAGGTAGCGTCCTTGCGCCGGGAGACCGCTGAGGCCGCTGCCCGCCCCCTGGTGGAGGGCCTCCGGCGACGCTATGCGGGCCTGGAGCGGATCCAGCGCTATCTGGATCGGGTGCTAGCCGACGTCCTCGAGCACGTGGACCTCTTCCTGCGCGAGGAACGTGCGGGGCACCGGGACCTTCCGCCGGGAGCTGCGCCCTCGCCCCTGCGCCGCTACGAGGTCAACCTGCTGGTGGAGCGCCGGCCCGGCGAGGGGGCCCCGGTGGTGATGGAGGACAGCCCGGGGCTCTCGGAGCTGCTGGGGCGCATCGAGCACGTGCCGCTGCTGGGGGCGCTGGTGACCGACTTCACCCTCATCCGTCCAGGAGCCTTGCACCGGGCCAATGGCGGCTACCTGATCCTGGACGCCCACCGAGTGCTGGCCCGTCCCCTCGCCTGGGAGGGCCTGAAGCGGGCCCTGCGTAGCGCCCGGGTCCGGCCCGAGCTCCCCCTGTGCGAGCTCAGCCCGGTGAGCACCGTCTCCCTCGAGCCCGAGCCGGTGCCCCTGGACCTCAAGGTGGTGCTGGTGGGCGACCGGCTCCTGTACTACCTGCTCTGTGAGCTGGACCCCGAGTTCCCAGCGCTTTTCAAGGTCCAGGCCGACTTCGAGGACGAGGTGGACTGGAGCCCGGAGGCCCAGGCGGCCTATGCCCGGATGCTGGCGGCGCTGGCCTTCCGGCAGGGGCTGCGGCCCTTGGACCGGGAGGCCGCGGCCCTGCTCATCGAGGAGGCGGCCCGCCTGGCCGGGGACGCCCGCAAGCTCAGCACCCGCCGGCGGGAGCTAGCCGACCTCCTGGTAGAAGCGGACCATCTGGCCGGCCCTGGGGCCCGGGTCCTGGAGCGGAAGCACGTGCGCCGGGCCCTAGAGGCCCGGGAGCGCCGCGCGGGCAGGCTCCGGGAGCGGATGCTGGAGGCCATCCTGCGCGACCAGGTGCTCATCGACACCCGGGGCGCCGCCCCCGGACAGGTCAATGGCCTGTCCGTGATCGAGCTGGGCGGGCAGGCCTTCGGTGTGCCCCACCGCATCACCGCCCGGGTACGACTAGGGGAGGGGGAGGTGGTGGACATCGAGCGGGAGGTGGAGCTGGGCGGCCCCGTGCACAGCAAGGGGGTGCTCATCCTCACCGGCTTCCTGGGGGCCCGCTACGCCGCCGACCTGCCCCTGTCCCTGGCCGCCACCTTGGTCTTCGAGCAGTCCTACGGCCTGGTGGAGGGCGACAGCGCCTCCTTGGCCGAGCTCTGCGCCCTGCTCTCGGCCCTGGCGGGGGTGCCCCTGCGGCAGGACCTGGCGGTCACCGGCTCGGTGAACCAGCGGGGCGAGGTGCAGGCCGTGGGAGGGGTGAACGAGAAGGTGGAAGGCTTCTTCGCCCTCTGCCAGGAGCGTGGCCTGACGGGGAGCCAAGGAGTGATCATCCCACGGGCCAACGTCCAGCATCTGATGCTCCGCAACGAGCTGGTGGAGGCCGCAAGCGCCGGGCGCTTCCATGTGCACGCCGTGGGCACGGTGGACGAGGCCCTGCTCCTACTCAGCGGCCTGGAGCCGGGCGAGCCCGACGCGGAGGGCCGTTTTCCCGAGGGCAGCTTCAACGCCCGGGTGCGGCAGCGGCTGGAAGAGCTGGCCCGCCTGCGCCGGGCCTACGGCGAGCACCGCGACGGCGAGGAGGAGCCGCCCGCCGGGGAGGGCCAGGACCGGTGAGCGGCGCCACGGTGCGCCTGGTGCTGGACCTCTGCCGGCCTCCGCCAGACCCCGGCACGGCGCCCCTCCAGGTGGCGGCCCAGGCTGCCGCCGCGCTGGGGTCCGCTCTGGAGCTGGCCCTGCTGCTGGAGGTGCGGCTCCTGCGCTTGGCCGCCTTGCCGCTGGCGGCGGAGCTGGCCTGGCCGGGGGGGCGGGCCCGGGCCCTGAGCCCGGCCCGCCTCCGGGAGCTGGCCGCCGGGCGGGAGCGGGCCCTGCGGGCC
>WFXX01000114.1 GCA_015490395.1 Gammaproteobacteria bacterium
GGCCAGCACCTCGCAACCCTCGCCCAGGCGCACGTCCTTGAGCACCGCATACGGGCCCACCCGGACGCCGTCGCCCAGCTCCACCCGCCCCTCCAGGACCACGCCCACGTCCAGGGTGACGTCCGTCCCGCAGACCACCTCCCCCCGCAGGTCAAGGCGGTCCGGATCCAGGAGGGTGACCCCTTGGCGCATGAGCCCCTCCGCCGCCCGCCGCTGCCAGAGCCGCTCCAGGGCGGCCAGCTGCAGGCGGTCGTTGACGCCCTGGACCTCCGCCGGATCCTCTGCGGGCACGGCCCGCACCGGAACCCCCTCCAGCACGGCCAGGGCCACCACGTCGGTGAGATAGTACTCGCCCTGGGCGTTGCGGTTGTCGATGCGCTCCAGCCAGGCCCGCAGCCGCCCCGCCGGGGCCGCCAGCACGCCGGTGTTCACCTCCCGCAGGGCCCGCTGCTCGGCGGAGGCGTCCCCCTCCTCCACGATGCCCGTCACCCGGCCATCGGCATCGCGCAGGATGCGCCCATAGCCGGTGGGGTCCGGGAGCTCGGCGGTGAGCAGGGCCAGACCCCTCTCCCCAGGGGCCCCTGCCTCGGCGGCCTTGAGGAGCCGCCGGAGGGTCTCCGAGCGCAGGAGCGGGACGTCGCCGTAGAGCACCAGGACCTGGTGGCCGTCCGGGATCCGAGGCAGGGCCTGGGCCACCGCATGGCCGGTGCCCAGCTGCTCGGCCTGCTCCACCCAGGTCACGGGCAGCCCACCCAGGGCGGCGCGGACCTGGCCCCCCCCGTGGCCGTGGACCACGTAGACTGCCTCCGGGCCCAGGGCCCGGGCCGCCTCCACCACGTGGGCCAGGAGCGGGCGACCGGCCAGGGGATGGAGCACCTTGGGCAGGCGCGAGCGCATGCGCTTGCCGCGTCCTGCGGCCAGGATGACCACGCTGAGCGGTGGGCTCGCGGCCATGGCTGCCCTCCCCGCCGGCGCCGCCTCCGCCTCAGCGGCGGGCGGCGCCGCTCTTGCGCAGCTTCTCGATGACCTTCAGGCGGGCCACCGCCTCGGCCAGCTCCGCCTGGGCCTGGGCCAGCTCCACCTCCCCGGTGCGGTCCCGCAGGGCCTGCTCGGCCCGCTGCTTGGCCGCCAGGGCCTCGGCCTCGTCCAGGTCCTGGGCCCGCACCGCGGTGTCGGAGAGCACCGTCACCACGTGGGGCTGGACCTCCAGCATGCCGCCGGAGACGTAGATGGACTCCTCCGCCCCGTCCTCGGTGCGCACCCGCACCTCGCCCGGCCGCAGCCGGGTGAGCAGGGGCGCGTGGCGCGGGAGGATGCCCAGCTCGCCCATGACGCCTGGGGCGAAGACCATGGTGGCCTTGCCCGAGTAGATCTCACCCTCGGCGCTGACGATGTCGACGTGGATGGTCATGGCCATGCGAGGGCCCTCAGGTCAGGGTCTTGGCCTTCTCCACCGCCTCCTCGATGGTGCCCACCATGTAGAAGGCCTGCTCGGGCAGGTGGTCGTACTCGCCCTCCACGATGGCCTTGAAGCCGGCGATGGTGTCCTTCAGCGGCACGTACTTGCCCGGCGTGCCGGTGAAGACCTCCGCCACGAAGAAGGGCTGGGACAGGAAGCGCTGGATCTTGCGGGCCCGAGCCACGATGAGCTTGTCCTCCTCGGACAGCTCGTCCATCCCGAGGATGGCGATGATGTCCTTGAGCTCCTTGTAGCGCTGCAGGATGGACTGCACAGCCCGGGCGGTGTTGTAGTGCTCCTCGCCCACCACCAGGGGGTCGAGCTGCCGGGAGGTGGAATCGAGCGGATCCACCGCCGGATAGATGCCCAGCTCGGCGATCTGGCGCGAGAGCACCAGGGTGGCGTCCAGGTGGGCGAAGGTGGTGGCCGGGGACGGATCGGTGAGGTCGTCGGCCGGGACGTACACCGCCTGGAAGGAGGTGATGGAGCCGGTGCGCGTAGAGGTGATGCGCTCCTGGAGCTTGCCCATCTCCTCGGCCAGGGTGGGCTGGTAGCCCACCGCCGAGGGCATGCGGCCCAGCAGGGCCGAGACCTCGGTGCCGGCCAGGGTGAAGCGGTAGATGTTGTCGATGAACATGAGCACGTCGCGGCCCTCGTCGCGGAAGTACTCGGCCATGGTCAGGCCGGTGAGGGCCACGCGCAGGCGATTGCCCGGCGGCTCGTTCATCTGACCGTAGACCAGGGCCACCTTGTCCAGCACCCCGGCCTCCTGCATCTCGTGGTAGAAGTCGTTGCCCTCGCGGGTGCGCTCGCCCACCCCGGCGAAGACCGAGTAGCCGGCGTGCTCGATGGCGATGTTGCGGATGAGCTCCATCAGGGTCACGGTCTTGCCCACGCCTGCGCCCCCGAACAGGCCCACCTTGCCGCCCTTGGCGATGGGCATGATGAGGTCGATGACCTTGATGCCCGTCTCCAGGATCTCCACGGTGGGGGCCTGGTCCTCGTAGGAGGGGGCGTCGCGGTGGATGGACCAGCGCTCCTCGGTCTGCACCGGGCCCTTCTCGTCCACCGGCTCGCCCAGCACGTCCATGATCCGCCCCAGGGTCCCGGCCCCCACCGGCACGGAGATGGGGGCGCCGGTGTCGGTGACCGACAGGCCGCGTCGGAGACCGTCGGTGGGCCCCATGGCGATGGTGCGCACCACCCCGTCGCCGAGCTGCTGCTGCACCTCCAGGGTCAGGCCCACGTCGTCCACCTTGAGGGCGTTGTAGACGTTGGGGATCTGGTCGCGCGGGAACTGCACGTCGATGACCGCGCCGATGATCTGGGAAATCTTGCCGGAGCTCATGTCGGTTCCTCTGTCGCGTGCTTCCTCGATGCCCTGGCGGCCCCGCGCCCGGGCGGGGCCGGCTGCATCCATCGGGGCTAGACCGCCTCCGCGCCGCTGACGATCTCGGAGATCTCCTGGGTGATGGCCGCCTGGCGGGCCTTGTTGTAGGCGAGCTGCAGGTCCTCGATGAGGCTGCTGGCGTTGTCCGAGGCGGCCTTCATGGCCACCATGCGCGCGGCCTGCTCGCAGGCCACGTTCTCCACCACCCCCTGGTAGACCAGGGACTCGATGTAGCGGGTCAGCAGCCCATCCAGCACCTCCCGGGCGTCGGGCTCGTAGAGGTAGTCCCAGCGGTGCCTGAGCCGCTCGTCCTCCACCCCCGTCACCGGCAGGAGCTGCAGGCTCTGGGGCTCCTGGCTCATGGTGCTGACGAAGCGGTTGTGGGCCAGGTACAGCCGCTCCAGGCTGCCCTCCTGGTAGGCGTCCAGCATCACCTTGATGGTGCCGATGAGGTCCTCCAGGCGGGGGGCGTCCCCCAGATGGGAGGCCTGGGCCACCAGGCGCACCTCCTTCAGGCGCCGGAAGAAGGCGTTGGCCTTGGCCCCCACCGTGGCCAGCTCCACCGCCACGCCCTGCTCCTGCCAGCGCCGCAGCTCGCCCAGGAGCATGCGGAAGAGGTTGGCGTTGAGCCCGCCGCACAGGCCACGGTCGGTGGAGACCACGATGTAGCCCACCCGCTTGACCGGCTCGCGCGGCACCAGGTAGGGGTGCCGGTACTCCGGGTGGGCCTGGGCCAGGTGCCCGATCACCGCCCGGATGCGCTCGGCATAGGGCCTGGAGGCGAGCATGCGCTCCTGGGCCCGGCGCATCTTGCTCGCGGCCACCATCTCCATGGCACGCGTGATCTTCTGCGTGCTCTGGATGGACCGGATCTGCGAGCGGATCTCCTTGCCGACGGCCATGGGCCCCTACCCCCTCACCAGACGTGGCTCTTCTTGAAGGTCTCGATGGCCTCGCGCAGCGCGGCGGCGATCTCGTCGTTGTAGTCGCCGGTGGCGTTGATGCGGTCCATCAGCTCCTTGTGCTCGCTCTTCATGTAGGCGTGCAGGGCCGCCTCGAAGTCGCCGATCTTCTTCAGCTCCACGTCGTCCAGGAAGCCCTCGTTGACGGCGAAGAGGGAGACGGCCTGCTCGGCCACGCTGAGCGGGTGGTACTGCTTCTGCTTCATCAGCTCGGTGACGCGCTGGCCGCGCTCGAGCTGCTTGCGGGTGGCCTCGTCCAGGTCGGAGGCGAACTGGGCGAAGGCGGCCAGCTCCCGGTACTGGGCCAGGTCCAGGCGCACGCCGCCGCCCAGCTTCTTGATGATCTTGGTCTGGGCCGCGCCGCCGACGCGCGAGACGGAGAGGCCGGCGTTCACCGCCGGGCGGATGCCGGCGTTGAACAGGTCCGTCTCCAGGTAGATCTGGCCGTCGGTGATGGAGATGACGTTGGTGGGCACGAAGGCCGAGACGTCGCCGGCCTGGGTCTCGATGATGGGCAGCGCCGTCAGCGACCCGGTCCGGCCCTTGACCTCGCCGCCCGTGACCTTCTCCACGTACGCGGCGTTGACCCGCGCGGCCCGCTCCAGGAGGCGCGAGTGCAGGTAGAAGATGTCGCCGGGATAGGCCTCGCGGCCCGGGGGGCGGCGCAGCAGCAGGGAGACCTGCCGGTAGGCCCAGGCCTGCTTGGTCAGGTCGTCGTAGACGATGAGGGCATCCTCGCCCCGGTCGCGGAAGTACTCGCCCATGGCGCAGCCGGCGTAGGGGGCGATGAACTGCAGGGCCGCGGGCATGGCCGCGGAGGCCGCCACCACGATGGTGTGCTCCATGGCCCCGTGCTCCTCCAGCTTGCGCACCACCGCGGCGATGCTGGAGGCCTTCTGCCCGATGGCCACGTAGATGCACTTGATGCCGGTGCCCTTCTGGTTGATGATGGTGTCGATGGCCACCGCCGTCTTGCCGGTCTGGCGGTCGCCGATGATCAGCTCGCGCTGGCCCCGGCCGATGGGGATCATGGCGTCGATGGCCTTGAGCCCCGTCTGCACCGGCTGGGAGACCGACTGGCGGGCGATCACGCCCGGGGCGATCTTCTCGATGGGGGAGGTCCCGGCCGCCTCGATGGGCCCCTTGCCATCCAAGGGGCGCCCCAGGGAGTCCACCACGCGCCCCAGCAGTCCCGGGCCCACGGGCACCTCCAGGATGCGCCCCGTGCACTTGACGGTATCGCCTTCCTTGATGTGCTCGTAGGGCCCCAGCACCACGGCGCCCACCGAGTCCTGCTCCAGGTTCAGGGCCATGCCGTAGGTCTCGCCGGGGAACTCCAGCATCTCGCCGTACATGGCGTCGGCGAGCCCGTGGATGCGCACGATGCCGTCGGTCAGGCTGACCACCGTGCCTTCGGTGCGGGCCTCGTGCGCGGCTTCGAAGCCCTCGATGCGCTGCTTGATAAGATCGCTGATCTCAGAAGCGCTCAGTTGCATGGTTGTGCTTCCTCTGTGAATCCTCCGCCGGGGCCGCCCCAGGGCCCGCGCCCCTCTCAACGGGCCAGTTCCGAGGCCAGCCGCCGCAGCCGCCCGGCCACCGAACCGTCCAGCACCCAGTCTCCGGCCCGCACCACCACGCCGCCGAGCAGGGAGGTGTCCACCTGGCAGCGGAGACTGACCTCCCGACCCAAGCGCCGTCGCAAGCCCTCGGCGAGGGCCCTCTGCTGGGCCTCATCCAGGGGGAAGGCGGAGCGAACCTCGGCCTCCACCCTGCGCTCGGCCTCGGCGCGGCGGGCCTCGTAGAGCTGGGCGATCTCGGGGGCCAGGGCCAGCTTGCCGTTCTCGGCCAGCAGGCGCACCAGCCGCGCCCCCTCCTCGCCCAGGCGCTCGCCGGCGATGTCCAGGATCAGCCGGACCGCCCCCTCGCGGCCCAGGCGGGGATCGCCCACAAGGCGCCGCACGCGCTCGTCCCGGACCACCGCGGCCAGCAGGGCCAGACGCTCGGACCAGGCCTCCAGCTCGCCGCGCTCGCGGGCCAGCTCGAAGACCGCCTGGGCGTAGGGTCGGGCGATGGTGCTTCTCTCTGCCATGGATTCAGGCCGTCACAGCTGGGCCACCAGGTCCTGGAGCAGGTCCTGGTGGGCCTTGGGGTCGATCTCGCGCTTGAGGATGCGCTCGGCGCCGGCCACGGCGAGCTGGGCCACCTGGGCACGCAGCTCCTCCTTGGCACGGTGGGCCGCCTGGTCGATCTCGGCCTGGGCCGCAGCCAGGATGCGCTCGGCCTCCTGGCGGGCGTTGGCCTTGGCCTCCTCCACGATCTCGGCGCCCCGCCGCTCCGCCTGGGCCACGATCTCGGCGGCCCGGTCCTTGGCCTCGCGCAGCACCTCCTTGGCCCGCTCCTCGGCGTGGCGCAGCTCGTGCTGGCCCTTCTCGGCCGCCGCGAGCCCGTCGGCGATGCGCTTGCGCCGGTCCTCCAGGAGCTGGGAGACCGGCCCCCAGAGCACCTTGTTGACGAACCAGATCAGCGCCACGAAGGCGGCGATCTGGGCCAGCAGGGTCGCGGTGATGTTCACCTCGGCTCTCCTTGCGCTAGCTCGCGCCGCGACGCGGCGGCCTCAGCCCCCCAGCCCCTGCAGGGCCGACTCCAGGGCGCCCACGAAGGGGTTGGCGAACAGGAACCACATGGCGAAGGCCAGGATGATGAAAGGGAAGGACTCCATCAGGCCGGCGAAGATGAACATGTTGGTCATCAACGCCGGGCGCATCTCGGGCTGGCGGGCGATGCCCTCGAGGGTCTTGGCGCAGATCAGGCCCCAGCCGATGGCCGAGCCCAGGCCCGCGGCGGCCAGGATCACGCCCACGCCCACGGCGGTGTACGCGTAGATGGTGGAGATCATCTCGGGTGTCATGGGTTCAGCCTCCTATGAGCGTCAAGCTTGCCTTCTCCGTTCCGGGATCCGCTTCCGGCTTCCGTGCCCGCGCCGGGCTCAGTGATCGTCCGGCCCGGCGTGGGCCATGCCCAGGTAGACGATGGTGAGCACCATGAAGATGAAGGCCTGCAGGGTGATCACCAGCAGGTGGAAGATCAGCCAGCCCAGGTCCAGCAGCGCCTGCAGGGGCAGGACCAGGAAGGCCAGGGCGCCCACCGCCAGGGTGCCGCCGATGAGGGCGATGAGCAGGAAGACCAGCTCGCCGGCGAAGAGGTTGCCGAACAGTCGCAGGGCCAGGCTCAACGGCTTGGCCAGCTCCTCGATGAGGGTCATGACCACGTTCACCGGGACGAGGTACTTCCCGAAGGGGTGGAAGAGGAACATCTTCAAGTAGCCGACCGCCCCCTTGACCTTGATGTTGTAGTAGACGATGAGGGCGAAGACCGTCAGGGACATGGCCAGGGTGGCGTTGAGGTCGGTGGTGGGCACCACCTTGAGGTAGGGGATGCCCAGGGCCGCGGCCAAGGCGGGCAGCAGGTCCACCGGGATCAGGTCCATGAAGTTCATGAGCCAGACCCAGAGGAAGATGGTCAAGGCCAACGGCGCGATGAGCGGGTTGTGGCCCGGGAAGCTGTCCTTGACCTGCTGCTGCACGAACTCGAGGATGGCCTCGACGAAGTTCTGGAAGGGCCCGGGCACCCCGTCCGTGAGCCGCCGCGCCAGCCAGGCGGAGACACCCAGGATGAGTCCGCCCAGGAGCAGGCTGAAGAAGAGGGTGTCCAGGTGCAGGGCCCAGAACCCGGCGGCCTTGTGGGTCACCGGGTCACAGTCGCCCACGCACAGGTTGGTCAGGTGGTGCTGGATGTACTCGACGGTGCCGCCCCCGCCGGCGGCCTGCTCCGAAGCAGCCAAGGTCGCCCCCCCTGAACAGCTAAACCCGAAACGTCCTTACCCGCGCCCGCTGGTCCCTGCCGGGCGCCCTCGCTCTTGTCGCCAGTTATCGCAGGGCCCGCGCCCGCAGCAGGTAGGCTGCCTGCCCCGCCGCGAAGCCCGATACCAAGGCCAGCGGCGGCAGCTGTAGCAGCCAGAGGCCGGCGGCGAACAGGCCCAGGATCAGGAAGAAGCGCGCCGCGGCCCCCATGTAGAGGATCCGCAGGCTCCTCCCGCGGTCGGTCCCCGCCGCCGCGGCGGCCCGGGCCACCCC
>WFXX01000115.1 GCA_015490395.1 Gammaproteobacteria bacterium
AACGCCCCCGCCCCGTAGCCGTGGCGACCGGCGGTCGCGCTACAATCAATATGGAACCTCATGGAACCTCCATGGAACCTCCGCCCAGCCCGGCCCGGCTGGCTCCAGCCGTCCCAGGGCCACGGCTTCTGGCGCATAGCGCTTGGCCGCCGCCAGGGCCGGCTCGGCGAAGCCGGCCCAGACCTCCGCCTCGCTGAGCCGGGCGCGGTCTTCTAGATCCAGCAGGGGGAGCATCAGGGGCAGACCCCGGCGACGGGCCGCCTCCAGCAGGGCCCGCTGCACCGCCGGCTGGAGCTCGCCGCCCACCAGCTCCCGGCCCTGGGGCGCGCGCACCGCCAGCCACAGCAGCACCGCTGGCCGATCCCGTCCCCACACGGGCAGGCCCGCCCGATAGAGGGCCTGCTCCAGGGGCTCGCGCTGAAAGCGCACCTCCAGGCGCTGCATCCCCAGGGGCAGCCCTTCCCCGCCGGGCAGGAAGCGGTAGCCCTCCACAAAGCGCGCGGCCGCCTCCAGCAAGGGAGCGGCCCGCGGGTCCCGGGGCGCCTCCGCCTGCCCCGTCACCCGCACCAGCACCTCCTCCAAGGCAGCCCGGATACCGTCCCGCCGCTCCTCGGGCCCCTGCCCGGCCACCGGCACCACGGCCCGGTAGAGCCCGGCCACCGGCACGGCCGCCACCACCCCGCCAACCAGCAGGCCAGCCAGGAGGGCCACCGCCCCGGCGAGGGGCCTGACGAGCCAGGCAAGGGAGCCAAATCTCACGGCGCGTCGCCTCCGTGCTGGGCCCCGGCGGGCCCGGAGCCGCGGCCAGGGCCATTGTAGCAACGCCCCCGCCCCGTAGCCGTGGCGACCGGCGGTCGCGCTACAATCAATATGGAACCTCATGGAACCTCCATGGAACCTCCGCCCAGCCCAGAGAGACCCCGCATGCCCGCCCCTGACGCCCCTTCCCCCGGCGGCCTGAGCTATCGCGACGCCGGGGTGGACATCGACGCCGGCGAGCGCCTGGTGGCGCGCATCCGGCCCATCGCCGAGCGCACCCGCCGACCCGGTGTGCTGGAGGGCCTGGGTGGCTTCGGCGCCCTCTTCGAGCTGCCCGTGGCGCGCTACCGCCGCCCGGTGCTGGTCGCCGGCACCGACGGGGTGGGCACCAAGCTGCGCCTGGCCCTGGCCCTGGACCGCCACGAGACCGTGGGCATCGACTTGGTGGCCATGTGCGCCAACGACGTGGTGGTCCAGGGCGCCGAGCCCCTGTTCTTCCTGGACTACTACGCCACGGGCCGCCTGGACGTGGAGGTGGCCGCGCGGGTGGTGACCGGGATCGGGCGCGGCTGCGAGCTGGCCGGCATGGCCCTGGTGGGGGGCGAGACGGCGGAGATGCCCGGCATGTACCGGGAGGGGGACTACGACCTGGCCGGCTTCTGCGTAGGGGTGGCCGAGCGGGATCGGCTCCTGCCAGCGCCCACCGTGGAGCCCGGGGACCGGCTGCTGGGCCTGGCCTCCTCCGGGGCCCACAGCAACGGCTATGCCCTGATCCGGCGCATCCTGGAGCTGCGGGGCGTGGACCCGGCCCGGGAGCACCTGGAGGGCCGGCCCCTGGCCGACTGGCTGCTGGAGCCCACCCGGATCTACGTCCGCCCCCTCCTGGAGCTGGTACGGGAGGGCCTGGTCAAGGCCTGCGCCCACGTCACCGGCGGAGGCCTCCCGGGCAACCTACCCCGGGTGCTGCCCGAGGGCGTGGAGGCGGTGGTGGATCTGGAGGCCTGGCCCCGGCCCGCCCTCTTCCGCTGGCTCCAGGAGGCCGGAGGGGTGGCCGAGGCCGAGATGCTGCGCACCTTCAACTGCGGGCTGGGGATGATCCTGGTGGTGGCCCCGGAGCACGTGGCTCCGGCGCGGGAGCTCCTGGAGGCCCGCGGGGAGCGGGTCTTCGAGGTGGGCCGCCTGGAGAGAGCCAGGGGGCCGGCCCGGGTGCGCTTCCCTGCCCTGGAGGCACCCCGGCGGTGAGTGGTCCGGATGTGCGCGATGCGGACGTGAGCGGTCCGGGCGAGGGCGCGTCCTCCCGACCCCTCCCCGTCCCCCTGCCCATCGTGGTCCTGATCTCGGGCCAGGGGAGCAACCTCCAGGCCATCCTGGACGCCATCGCTGCCGGGCACCTGCCCGCCGAGGTGCGGGCGGTGATCAGCAACCGCCCGGGTGCCTACGGGCTGGAGCGCGCCCGGCGGGCCGGGGTGCCGGCGGAGGTGGTGAACCATCGGGCCTTTCCGGACCGGGAGGCCTTCGACCGGGCCCTGATGGCGGCCATCGACCGCCACCGCCCCGCTCTCGTGGTGCTGGCCGGCTTCATGCGCATCCTCACCCCCGCCTTCGTGCGCCACTACCGAGGCCGGCTGCTCAACATCCATCCTTCGCTCCTTCCCGCCTATCGGGGCCTGGACACCCACCGGCGGGTCCTGGAGGCCGGCGAGGCGCGCCACGGGGTGAGCGTGCACTTCGTCAGCGAGGAGCTGGACGGCGGCCCCATCGTGGCCCGCCGCTGGGTGCCAGTGCTTCCGGGGGACACCCCCGAGCGCCTCCAGGAGCGGGTGCACCGCGCCGAGCACCGGCTCTACCCGGAGGTGATCCGCTGGTTCGCCGAGGGCCGGTTGCGCCTGGAGCAGGCCCCGGAGGGGGAGCGGGTGCTCCTGGACGGGCGGCCCCTGCCCCAGCCACCGCCCGCCGAGCCCGGGCTGGACGAGGAAGATCCCGGGGAGGCCCGGTGCGCTGGCCCCTGAGCACCCGGGCGCCATGGGCCCTGGGGGCCCTATTCCTCCTAGCCCTCGGGGGGGCCTGGGCGCCCCTGAAAGCCGCCCCCCCCGCCACCTCCGCCCTGCCTCCCTTCGAGGTCCGCTACGCCATCTACGGCTATGGGCTGCGCATCGCCGAGTCCCGGCGCAGCCTGCGGCCCGCCCCCAACGGCCGGCTGGTCTACGAGTCCCTCACCCACGCCGTGGGCGTGGCCGCATGGATCGCCAAGGACCACATCCACGAGCGCAGCGAGTGGGTCTACCACGAGGGGCGGCCCCGCCCCCTGCACTACGTCTACGACCGCCGCGGGGGACGCAAGACCCGCCACGTGGAGATGCGCTTCCACTGGGAGCGGGGCGAGGTGGAGCACCGGGTGGACGACCGGCCCCCCTGGCGCCTGGAGATCCCGCCGCACGCCCAAGACAAGCTGCTCTACCAGATCGCCATCATGCTGGATCTGGCTCGGGGCGCCCCCCTGCGCTATCGCATCGCCGACGGCGGCAGGCTCCGGGACTATCGCTTCGAGGTCCTGGGGCGGGAGACCGTGGAGGTCCCCGCCGGCCGCTTCGAGACGGTGAAGATCCGCCGCCTGGACGACCGCCGGGGCACCACCGTCTGGTGCGCCCCGGATCTGCGCTATCTCCCCGTGCGCCTGGCCCAGACCGAGACCGACGGCACCTCCCTGCGCATGGAGCTGCTGGAGGTGCGCTGGGGCGCGGCCCCGAGTCCCTGAGGGGCGGGCCCGGGGCTCAGGCCCGGGGGAGGGTCACCCCCCGCTGGCCCTGGTACTTCCCGCCGCGGTCCCGGTAGGAGACCTCACAGGTCTCGTCCGACTCGAAGAAGATCACCTGGGCCACCCCCTCGTTGGCGTAGATCTTGGCCGGCAGCGGCGTGGTGTTGGAGAACTCCAGCGTCACGTGCCCCTCCCACTCCGGCTCCAGGGGGGTGACGTTGACGATGATCCCGCAGCGGGCATAGGTGCTCTTGCCCAGGCAGATGGTGAGCACGTTGCGGGGGATACGGAAGTACTCCACCGTGCGGGCCAGGGCGAAGGAGTTGGGCGGGATGATGCACACGTCCGACTTGAGGTCCACGAAGCTGGCCTCGTCGAAGTGCTTGGGGTCCACGATGGCCGAGTGGACGTTGGTGAAGATCTTGAACTCGTCCGCGCAGCGGATGTCGTAGCCGTAGCTGGAGGTGCCGTAGGAGATCACCCGGCCCTGCTCGGTCTCGCGGATCTGGCGCGGCTCGAAGGGCTCGATCATGCCGTGCTCCTCGGCCATGCGCCGGATCCAGCGGTCCGACTTGATGCTCATCTCAGTCGTTCTCGATGACGATGTTGGGGAAGCGGGCGCTGTAGTCCCTGGCCCGCAGGGCCAGACGGCCGGCCAGGCCCAGGGCCGCCTCCCGGTAGGTGCGGGCCAGGGGCCCCTCCGGCTCGGCCGCCACCGTGGGCCGCCCCCCGTCGGCCTGCTCCCGGATGCGGATGTCCAGGGGGAGCCGGCCCAGCAGGGGCACGCCGTAGTCGGCGGCCATGCGCGCCCCCCCGCCCTCGCCGAAGACGGGCTCCTGGTGCCCGCAGCGGCTGCAGACGTGCACGCTCATGTTCTCCACGATCCCCAGCACCGGGATGTGCACCTTCTCGAACATGCGCAGGGCCTTACGGGCGTCCAGGAGGGCGATGTCCTGGGGGGTGGTGACGATCACCGCCCCGCTGACCGGGATGCGCTGGGCCAGGGTCAGCTGCACGTCCCCCGTGCCCGGGGGCAGGTCCACCACCAGGTAGTCCAGGTCCTCCCAGACGGTCTCGGTCAGCAGCTGCTGCAGGGCCTGGGTGGCCATGGGACCGCGCCAGATGGCCGGGGCCTCCTCGTCCACCAGGAAGCCCAGGCTCATGGCCTGCAGGCCGTGGGAGCGCACCGGCTCCAGGGCCCGTCCTTCCCGCACCCGGGGCCGGGCCTCTCGGGCCCCCAGCATGCGGGGGATGGAGGGCCCATAGATGTCGGCGTCCAGCACCCCCGCCCGGGCCCCCTCGGCGGCCAGGGCCAGGGCCAGGTTCACGGCGGTGGTGGACTTGCCCACCCCCCCCTTGCCCGAAGCCACGGCCACGATGTTGCGCACCCCGGGCAGGGGCCGGACCCCTGCCTGCACGGCGTGGGAGACGATCTCCTGGCGCACCCGCACCACTGCCTCCCGCACCCCCTCCAGGACCCGCAGCCGCCCCTCCAGCTCCGCGGCCAGCCCGGCGGCCCGCCGGGCCACCGGATAGCCCAGCA
Source organism: Gammaproteobacteria bacterium (assembly GCA_015490395.1). GTDB lineage: Bacteria > Pseudomonadota > Gammaproteobacteria > DRLM01 > DRLM01 > S141-70. Next base: position 5,058 of record WFXX01000115.1, read on the forward strand.
CCACCTCCACCTCCACCCGGCCGCCGGCGACGCGGATGTCCCGGACCGCCCCGGCCGAGACCAGATCTTTGCCCAGATAAGGGTCCTCGTGGCCCTTGAGGGCCATCTCCACCTGCAGCCTCGAAGGCTCGCCCATGGCGCTCCCTCCTGCCTCGGGGCGCCTCAGTCTACTACAGCCGCTCGGCTATAATCCGGGCCTTTCCGCCCCCCCGGGGCGCGCCCACAGGGACGAGAGCCCATGGCCCGCGAGATCCTGGTCACCAGCGCCCTGCCCTACGCCAACGGCCCCCTGCACCTGGGCCACCTGGTGGAGTACGTCCAGACCGACGTCTGGGTGCGCTTCCAGCGCCTGCGGGGGCACCGCTGCCTCTACGTCTGTGCCGACGACGCCCACGGCACCCCCATCATGCTGCGCGCCCGCCAGGAGGGGATCCCCCCGGAGGCGCTCATCGAGCGGGTGGGCCGGGAGCACCGGGAGGACTTCGCTGCCTTCCGCATCGGCTTCGACCAGTACCACTCCACCCACTCGGAGGAGAACCGGGAGCTGGCGGAGCTGATCTATCGGCGCCTCAAGGCCGGAGGCCACATCGTGGAGCGGGTGGTGCGCCAGGCCTACGACCCCGAGGAGGGCCTGTTCCTGCCCGACCGCTACATCCGGGGCACCTGCCCCCGCTGCGGGACCCCCGAGCAGTACGGGGACAGCTGCGAGGCCTGCGGGGCCACCTACAGCGCCACCGAGCTCAAGGACCCCGTCTCGGTGCTCTCCGGGGTCCGGCCCGTGGAGCGGGAGTCGGTGCATTACTTCTTCCGGCTGCGGGACTTCGAGCCCATGCTGCGCCGCTGGGTGGCCGAGGGCGGGCACCTGCAGCCCGAGGTGGCCCGCAAGCTCCAGGAGTGGTTCGACCAGGGATTGCAGGACTGGGACATCTCCCGGGACGCCCCCTATTTCGGCTTCGAGATCCCCGACGCCCCAGGCAAGTACTTCTACGTCTGGCTGGACGCCCCCATCGGCTACATGGCCAGCTTCAAGGCCTGGTGCCGGCGCACCGGCGCTGATTTCGACGCCTTCTGGAGGCCCGACAGCCAGGCCGAGCTCTACCACTTCATCGGCAAGGACATCGTCTACTTCCACGCCCTGTTCTGGCCGGCCATGCTGGAGGGAGCCGGCTTCCGCAAGCCCACCGCCATCTTCGCCCACGGTTTCCTCACCGTGAACGGGCAGAAGATGTCCAAGTCGCGCGGGACCTTCATCACCGCCCGCCGTTACCTGGAGCACCTGGACCCCGAGGCCTTGCGCTACTACTTGGCGGCCAAGCTGGGCCCGGGGGTGGAGGACCTGGATCTCAACCTGGAGGACTTCGTCCAGCGGGTCAACAGCGACCTGGTGGGCAAGGTGGTGAACATCGCCGCCCGCTGCGCCGGCTTCATCACCAGGGGCTTCGAGGGGCGCCTGGCCGAGGGCCTGGAGGCCCCCGCCCTGCAGGAGGCCTTCGTCGCCGAGGGGGAGGCCATCGCCCGCCTCTACGAGGGGCGGGCCTACGGACAGGCCATGCGGGCCATCATGGCCCTGGCGGACCGGGCCAACCGCTACATCGACGAGGCCAGGCCCTGGGTCCTGGCTCGGGAGGGCGGTCAGGAGGCACGGCTGCAGGCGGTCTGCACCCAGGGCCTGAACCTCTTCCGGCTGCTCATGATCTACCTCAAGCCGGTGTTGCCCCGCATCGCGGAGGAGGCCGAGGCCTTCCTGGCCGACGGCCCCTGGACCTGGGAGGACCTGGGACGCCCCCTCCTGGGCCGCGCGATCCGCCCCTACCGCCCTCTCATGACCCGCCTGGACCCCGCGCGGGTCCAGGCCCTGGTGGCGGCTTCCCGGGAGGACCTGGCCCCCCGCCGGGCCGACGGCGGCGCCCCGGGCCGCCCAGGGCGAGGCGGCGGCCAGGGGGGCCTGGAGCGGGAGGCCCCGCAGGGATATGCCTCCCTCCAGGACCTGGAACGGCTTGACCTGCGGGTAGCCCGGATCCTGAAGGCCGAGCCCGTGGAGGGGGCCGACCGGCTCCTGCGCCTCGTCGTGGAACTGGGGCGCGGGGACCGGCGCACTGTCCTTGCTGGGATCCGCGGGGCCTACCGGCCCGAGGAGCTGGTGGGCCGCCTGACGGTGGTGGCGGCCAACCTGCCCCCGCGCAAGATGCGTTTCGGTACCTCCGAGGCCATGGTCCTGGCCGCCGGCTCAGGCCGCGGGGGGCTCTGGCTCCTCACCCCGGACGAGCACCGCCCCCACGCCCCGGAGCCCGGCACGCCCGTGCGCTGAGCCCTTATCGCGTCCATCTATATGCATATAGCCGGCCTCCCGGGACGGAGGCCCGGGAACGCGGCCGTGCCCCGGCGGACTAAGAGATGACGAGGAGCCACGGCGGCGCGGCGGGATGAGGGAAGCAGCGTGGCTTCTTTTCCTTTTCCGCCGCCTTCCGCTAACTTGGTTAGGGATCGGCGCGTCGGAGGCCACCCGATGAGCCATCCCCCGAGGAGCGCCCCATGAGCGAGTACGTGCTGCTGCTGGTCGGCACGGTGCTGGTGAACAACTTCGTGCTGGTCAAGTTCCTGGGCCTGTGCCCCTTTATGGGCGTCTCCCGCAAGCTGGAGACGGCCCTAGGCATGGGCCTGGCCACCACCTTCGTGCTCACCCTGGCCTCGGTATGCAGCTATCTGGTCAACACCTACCTGCTGGTACCCTTGGGGCTGGAGTACCTGCGCACCATCAGCTTCATCCTGGTCATCGCCGTGGTGGTCCAGTTCACCGAGATGGTGGTGCACAAGACCAGCCCTCTGCTACACCAGGTGCTGGGCATCTATCTGCCGCTGATCACCACCAACTGCGCGGTGCTGGGAGTGGCCCTGCTCAACACCCAGGAAGGCCACGGCTTCCTCGCCTCCGCCGTCTACGGCCTGGGCGCCTCCTTGGGCTTTACGCTGGTGCTGGTGCTCTTTGCCGCCCTGCGCGAGCGCATCGCCGCGGCCGATGTGCCGGTGCCTTTTCGGGGGCCAGCCATCGGCCTGATCACCGCCGGCCTGATGTCCATGGCCTTCATGGGTTTCTCGGGTCTGGTGCGGGGGTAAAGCCGTGGACGGCCTGATCGCCCCCCTGCTGGTCCTGGGCGCCCTGGCGCTGCCCTCCGGGCTGCTGCTGGGCTTCGCCGCCGTGCGCTTCAAGGTGGAGGAGGACCCGGTGGTGGACCAGATCGACGCCCTCCTCCCCCAGACCCAGTGCGGCCAGTGCGGCTATCCGGGCTGCCGCCCCTACGCCGAGGCCATCGCCAGGGGCGAGGCGGACATCAACCAGTGCCCACCGGGCGGGGAGGCCGGGGTGCAGGCCTTGGCCGATCTCCTGGGCCGCGAGCCCAAGCCCCTGCGCGGCGGGACCCAGGCGAAGGAGAAGGTGCGCGCCGTGGCGGTCATCGACGAGGACCGCTGCATCGGCTGCACCCTCTGCATCCAGGCCTGCCCGGTGGATGCCATCGTGGGGGCCGCCAAGCAGATGCATACCGTCATCGCCCGCGAGTGCACCGGCTGCGAGCTGTGCGTGCCCCCCTGCCCGGTGGACTGCATCCGCATGGAGCCGGTGCCCGAGCGCATCGACACCTGGCAGTGGCCTTATCCGGACCGGCCCGGCGAGGAGGAGCCGGCGCCCCTGTTCCCAGGCGCCCCCTCCCAGAGGCCCGCTGCCTTGGAGCGGCGGGTGTGAGGCCGGCCCGAGCCGTCTTCCCTGGGGGCGTCCACCCCCCGCAGCACAAGGAGGCCGCCCTGGAGCTGCGGGTGGGCCAGGTGCGCCTGCCCCGCCGCCTGATCTTGCCCCTGCACCAGCACATCGGCCAGTCCGCCGAGCCGGTGGTGGAGGCCGGCAGGAGGTGCTCAAGGGCCAGCTCATCGCCAAGGCCAGCGGCTACGTCAGCGTCGCCGTCCACGCCTCCAGCTCCGGCCGGGTGGTCGCGGTGGAGGAGCACCCCGTCCCACATCCCTCGGGCCTCAGCGCCCCCTGCGTGATCATCGAGACCGACGGGCGCGAGCGCTGGGTCCCGCCACCGCCCCCGGTGGACTACACCCGCACCGACCCCAGCCACCTGCGCAACCTGGTGCGCGAAGCGGGCATCGTGGGCCTGGGCGGGGCGGGCTTCCCCTCCTTCATCAAGCTCAACCCCGGCCGGGGACGGCAGGTGGAGACCCTGATCCTCAACGGGGTGGAGTGCGAGCCGTACATCACCTGCGACGACGCCCTGATGCGCGAGCGCCCCCGGGAGATCCTGGCCGGGGCCCACATCATGCGCCACGCCCTCCAGGCCCGCGAGTGCGTGGTAGCCGTGGAGGACAACAAGCCGGGGGCCTACGAGGCCATGCGCGAGGCCGCGGCCAAGGAGGGGGATGTGCGCGTGGTGCTGCTGCCCACCCGCTACCCCCAAGGGAGCGAGAAGCAGCTCATCCAGGTGCTCACCGGCAAGGAGGTCCCCAGCAATGGCTTGCCCATCGACGTGGGAGTGGTGGTGCACAACGTGGGCACCGCCTACGCCGTCTACCGGGCCATCCGCTGGGGCGAGCCGCTGGTCTCGCGCGTGGTCACCGTGACCGGTGGGGCGGTGCGCCGGCCGCGGAACCTGCGCGTGCCCCTGGGCACGCCCGTGGTGCACCTGCTGCGCGAGTGCGGGGCGGACTTCGACCGCATCGACCGGCTCATCATGGGCGGGCCCATGATGGGCATCGCCCTGCACACCTGGGACGTCCCGGTGGTCAAGACCACCAACTGCATCATCGCGGCCACCGCCGAGGAGATGCCGCCCCCCGAGCCGCCCATGCCCTGCATCCGCTGCGGGGCCTGCATGGACGTCTGCCCCGTGGGCCTGCTGCCCCAGCAGCTCTACTGGTACGCCCAGGCCCGGGACCTGGAGCGGGTGCAGGCCTACAACCTCTTCGACTGCATCGAGTGCGGCTGCTGCGCCTACGTCTGCCCCAGCCGCATCCCCTTGGTGCAGTACTACCGCTTCGCCAAGGGTGCCATCTGGGCCCAGGAGCGGGAGCGGCAGAAGGCGGACCTGGCCCGCCGTCGCCACCAGGCCCGGCAGGAGCGTCTGGAGCGAGAGAAGCGGGAGCGGGCCGAGCGGCTGCGGCAGAAGAAGGCTCAGGCCGCGAGGGCCCCCCAGGAGGCGGTGCGCCAAGCGCTGGAGCGGGCCCAGGCCCGTCGGGAGGAGGCCCGGCGCCGCGCCCAGGAGCAAGCCCGGGAGCGGGCCGGCCTGGCCCGGGAGCGCGCGGGCGCCCCTCCGCCCCCCCCTTCGTCGGGGGACCGGGAGGGCTGATCCCGCAGGAGCCGGGCCCCGGCCCGGTCTGGACGCCCCGCACCCGAGCGCGGGGCCACCGCAGAAGAAGGAACTCAAGAGACAACGTCGGCACGGCCCATGGCCCTGCGCACCCCCAGCTCGCCCCACATCCATGCCGGCACCAGCGTCACCCGGGTGATGCTCCAGGTGGTGGCCGCCACGCTTCCCGGGGTGCTCGTCTATGCCTGGCTCTTCGGTCCCGGTCCCTTGGTGAACATCGCCCTGGCGGTGAGCCTGGCCCTGGGGCTGGAAGCGGCCATGCTCGCCCTGCGCGGCCGGCCGCTCAGGCCCTTCCTCACCGACGGCAGCGTGGTGGTCACGGGACTGCTCTTCGCTCTCGCCCTGCCCCAGCTCACGCCCTGGTGGATCACCGCACTGGGCATCGCCTTCGCCGTGGTGGTGGGCAAGCACCTCTTCGGCGGCCTGGGCCACAACCCTTTCAACCCGGCCATGGTGGGCTACGTGATGCTGCTCATCTCCTTCCCTCGGGAGATGAGCGCCTGGCAGCCCCCCCAGGCCCTGGCTCCGCATCCCTTCGACCTGGCCGAGACCCTACGCTATGTCTTCACGGGGGCGCTCCCGGCAGGCCTGGACGCCCTCTCCGGCGCCACCCCGCTCGATACGGTGCGCACCCAGCTCTCCCTGGAGCGGGCCCTGCCGGAGATCCTCCAGGGCCCCCTCTTCGGGCAGCTGGCCGGGGCCGGCTGGGAATGGGTGAACCTGGCCTTCCTGGCCGGCGGCCTGTGGCTGGTGGCCCGGCGCATCGCCGCCTGGCAGATCCCAGCCGGGATGCTGGCCGCCCTGGCCCTGCTGGCCGCGGTGTTCCATCTGGTGGACCCCGACCGCTACGCCTCCCCCTTGTTCCACCTCCTCTCGGGGGCCACCATGCTGGGGGCCTTCTTCATCGCCACCGATCCGGTCACCGCCGCCACCACCCCCTTGGGGCGGCTGTGCTTCGGGGTAGGGGTGGGCGTGCTGACCTACGTCATCCGCACCTGGGGAGGCTATCCGGACGGGGTAGCCTTTGCCGTGCTGCTCATGAACCTGGCCGCCCCCCTGCTGGATCACTACACCCGGCCCCGGGTCTACGGGCACGGGAGGCGCTGAGGAGACCGTGGCCCCCTCGCGGCACATGCTCCGCACCGGCCTGCTCCTGGGCCTGTTCGCGGCGGCGGGCACCCTCCTGGTGGCCGCCACCCACGAGGCCACCCGCGAGCGCATCGTCGCCAACGAGCGGGCCTACCTGCTGCGCACCCTGCACGAGCTGGTGCCCGAGGAGCTCTACGACAACGACCTGGCGGCGGACCGGATCCTGGTGCGCGACCCCCTCCTGGGCGGCCGGGAGCCGCTGCCCGTCTTCCGGGCTCGCCGGGGAGGCCGACCCGTGGCCGCGGTGCTCACCGCCGTGGCCCCCGACGGCTACGGCGGCGCCATCCGCCTCCTGGTGGGCGTGCGCCACGACGGCACCGTGCTGGGGGTGCGGATCCTCTCGCACAAGGAGACCCCGGGGCTGGGGGATGCCATCGACCAGGCCAAGAGCCCCTGGGTGGAGGGCTTCCGGGGCAAGCGCCTGGGAGACCCACCGGCGCGGCTGTGGCGAGTGCGCAAGGACGGGGGGGTCTTCGACCAGTTCACCGGGGCCACCATCTCGCCCCGGGCCGTGGTCAAGGCCGTGCGCCGGGCCTTAGAATACTACCAGCGGCATCGGGAGGCGCTCTTTGCCGTGCCTCCCTCTCGGGAGGAGCCACGCCATGGCTGAGCCCACCCCCGGCCGGATCCTGGCCGACGGCCTCTGGGACAACAACCCGGCGCTGGTCCAGATCCTGGGCCTCTGCCCCCTGCTGGCCGTGACCGCCACCGTGGTCAACGGCCTGGCCCTGGGGCTGGCCACCCTGGCCACCCTGGTGCTCTCCAACAGCGTGGTCTCCCTGGTGCGCCACCACGTCACCCCGGAGATCCGGGTGGCGGTCTACGTGCTCATCATCGCCTGCATCGTCACCGCCATCGAGCTGGCGATGAACGCCTTCTTCCACGACCTCTACCTGATCCTGGGGATCTTCGTCCCCCTCATCGTCACCAACTGCAACATCCTGGCCCGGGCCGAGGCCTTCGCCTCCCGCCAGCGGCTGCTGCCTGCGGCCCTGGACGGCCTGGCCATGGGCCTGGGCTTCACCGCGGTGCTGGTGGCCCTGGGAGCCATGCGCGAGCTCCTGGGGCGGGGCACCCTCTTCGCCCAGGCCGAGCTGCTCTTCGGTGAGGCCGGCCGCTGGCTGGAGGTGACGGTGCTGGAGGACTACCGGGGCTGGCTGCTGGCCGCCCTGCCCCCGGGGGCCTTCATCGGGCTGGGCCTGCTCATCGCCCTTAAGAACGTCATCGACGCCCGGCGCCGGCCCGAGGGTGCCGCCACGCCCGCCCCCGCTCCCGCCGTTGGGCACGCCCACGGGGCCTGAGGCCGCCGGATGGATGCCCGCAAGCGGCGGGAGCTGTTCCGGCGGCTGCGCCGGCTCAATCCCCGCCCCACCACGGAGCTACACTTCCGCACCCCCTTCCAGCTCCTGGTGGCGGTGATCCTCTCCGCCCAGTCCACGGACAAGGGGGTCAACCGGGTCACCAAGGACCTGTTCCGGGAGGCACCCACCCCCGAGGCTTTGCTGACCCTGGGCGAGGAGGGGGTCAGGAGGTACATCCGCACCCTGGGCCTCTACCGCACCAAGGCCCGCCACCTGATGGAGACCGCCCGCATCCTGGTTGAGCGTCACGGTGGCCAGGTCCCCCGGGACCGCCGAGCCCTGGAGGCCCTGCCCGGCGTGGGCCGCAAGACGGCCAACGTCATCCTCAACACCGCCTTCGGCGAGCCCACCATCGCCGTGGACACCCACATCTTCCGGGTGGCCAACCGCACGGGCCTCGCCCCGGGCCGCACACCCCTGGCCGTGGAGCGCAGGCTCCTCGAGACGGTGCCCGCCGAGTTCCGCAAGAACGCCCACCACTGGCTGATCCTCCACGGCCGCTACGTCTGCACCGCCCGCCGGCCCCGCTGCGGTCAGTGCCCCATCGCCGACCTGTGTGAATGGCCGGAGAAGGCCCGCTACATGGACGGCGGCGCGCCGCAGGAGAAGACCCGTGCCGGGGCGGCCGCGGGGGGCCGCCGGTGATCTACGGCACCGACCGCCGGGCCCTGCGCCGGGTCTTCTTCGAGGCCTGGCGCAAGCGCCGCCTCGGCCTGCCCCTGGAGCCCCTGGAGGAGCGGGTGGCGGCAGTGGTGGCGCGCCACCCGGAGTACCAACCCCTGCTGGAGGGGGACCCGGAGGAGGCCCTGGACCGGGACTGGCTGCCCGAGGGGGGACAGACCAATCCCTTCCTGCACCTGGCCTTCCACCTGGCCCTGGAGGAGCAGCTGGCTACCGGCCGCCCTCCCGCGGTGGCGGAGGCCCGCCGCGCCCTGCTCCTGCGCGGGATGGACCCCCACGAGGCCGAGCACCGCCTGATGGACTGCCTGGCCGAGGTCCTGTGGCGGGCCCAGCGGGAAGGGCGGCCCGAACCCGACCTGCCCCTCTACGAGACCCTGCTCAGGGCGCTGTCCGAAGGCGCGTCCCGCTAAGGCCCGCCAATATTCGAATATCTAAGTACTTTAATAAATGGCGCCAATGGGCTATCCTCCAGGCCCATGATCGCGCTGGAGAGTTCCGAGATCCTCCTGGCCGCGGCAGGCGGGGCCCTCATCGGCCTCGCCGCGGCCCTGCTCCTCGGCCTCAACGGCCGCATCGCCGGCGTGAGCAGCATCCTGGGCGGCCTGCTGGCCCCGGGTGGCGAAGGCCGGCCCTGGCGGGGGGCCTTCGCAGCCGGCCTGCTGGCCGGCGGGCTGCTCCTGGCTCTCCTTGCCCCCGAGGCGCTGCCTCGCCAGCAGGAGTTCCCCGGCCTGCCCGTGCTCCTGCTGGCCGGGCTGCTGGTGGGCTACGGGGCGGCCTTGGCCCGGGGCTGCACCAGCGGGCACGGCATCTGCGGGCTGGCGCGGCTCTCGCGTCGCTCCCTGGCCGCCACCGCCACCTTCATGGCCAGCGCCTTGGCCACCGTGGCTGTGGTCCGACACCTGCTCGGAGGGGACGGGTCGTGAGCCGGGAGACGCCTGTCCTGCGCCTGCTGGCTGCCTTCGGCTGCGGCCTGCTCTTCGCCCTGGGGCTGGGCCTGGCCGGCATGACGCGGCCTCAGAAGGTGCTGGGCTTCCTGGACGTGCTGGGCCCGTGGGACCCCACCCTCGCCGTGGTCATGGGCGGGGCGGTGCTGAGCTATGCGGTCCTCTACCGGCTCTTCCTCCGACGCCCCAAACCTCTCCTGGAGGCACGCTATCACCTGCCCCCGCCGGGAGCCGTCGAGCCCCGCCAGCTGGCAGGGGCGGCCCTCTTCGGGGTTGGGTGGGGTCTGGTCGGCCTGTGCCCGGCCCCGGCGGTGGTGGATCTGGCCGCCGGCCTGCCTCAGGTGGCGGCCTTCGTGGCCGCCATGCTGGCCGGCCTGCACCTCCACGACCGCCTGCACGGGCCGGCCCGGGGGGGTGCCGCCCGCGCGGCCCGAGCCGGAGGCTGAGCGGGACGGCGGGGGCTGGCCATCCCCCGCCCCCTGGGGCAAGCTCCGGCCCGTGGACTGGGTGGACGTCGACGGCGGCCAGGGGGAGGGGGGCGGCCAGATCCTGCGCACCAGCCTCACCCTGGCCCTGTGCCTGGGGCGGCCCGTCTGGCTGCGGCGCATCCGCGCCCGCCGGGATCCCCCGGGGCTGCGGCGGCAGCACCTGGCCGCCGTGGAGGCCGCCGCGGCGGTGAGCGGCGCTCGGGTGGAGGGGGCCGCCCTGGGCTCCCAGGAGCTGCGCTTCGTGCCCGGGCCGGTGCGGGCCGGGCGCCACGCCCTGGACATCGGCTCTGCGGGCAGCACCACCCTGGTGCTGCAGACCCTGCTCCCCGCCCTGCTCCTTCACGCCCCTGGGCCCTGCGAGCTGAGCCTCACCGGCGGCACCCACAATCCCTGGGCCCCCACCTATCATTTCCTGGAGCAGGCCTACGCCCCCCTGCTGCGGCGCATGGGAGCACGCCTGGCGCTCCGCCTGGAGCGCTATGGCTTCTATCCCCGGGGGGGCGGCCGAGTATGGGCCCGGACCGAGCCCTCCACCCTACGCCCCCTGGAGCTGTTGGGGCGCGGCCCGCTGGAGGCCGCCGAGGCCCACGCCGTGGTGAGCCACTTGCCCGAGCACGTGGCCCGGCGCGAGCTGACGGTGCTGGAGAGGCTGCTCCCTGGACGGGTACGCGGCACGGCCGAGCGGGTGGAGGCCGACGGCCCCGGCAACGCCTGCTGGATCGTCCTGCGCTGCCGGGAGGTGACCGAGCTCTTCGCCGGCATCGGCCGCCGGGGCGTGCCCGCCGAGCGGGTGGCCCGCGAGGCGCTGGAAGAGGCCCGGTCCTGGCTGGCGGCGGACGTCCCCGTGGGCCCCCACTTGGCCGACCAGCTCCTCTTGCCCCTGGCCCTGGCCGGCGGCGGGCGCTTTCGCACCGTGGCGCCCACCTCCCACACCCTCACCAACCTGGAGGTGCTGCGGGCCTTCCTGCCCCTCGAGGCCTCCTCCCGTCCCCTGGGCCCGCGGTCCGGGGCCTGGGAGATCGCCCTCCGGGC
>WFXX01000116.1 GCA_015490395.1 Gammaproteobacteria bacterium
GTGTATAAGAGACAGCCCCCTGCCCCGCCCCGGGGTCGGGGCAGGCGGTCGCCGGCCGCGAACTCCCGGTTGCCCGGATGGACACTCTCGCGCCGCCCGCCGGGACCGTGGCGGAAGATCGGCTCGTGGATGTCACGGGCCGGGATGGTGACCCGCTCGCCCCGGTCCATGTCCGTGATGGAACGCCCCGCGACCGCCTCGGCCACGGCCTGTCGGATCTGGCGCCGGAACCGCCGCATGAACTTGTGGCGGTTGACGGCGCTCTTGTTGCGCCCGTTGGGCCGCCGGTCGATGAAGGTGGCCACGGCACGCCCCTCAGGAGGACTTGCGGGTGCGCAGGTGCCATTCGCACAGCAGCCGTACCTGCTTCGGCGTGTAGCCCTTGGCCACCATGCGAGCCACGAACTCCTCGTGCTTCTTCTTGTCTTCCGCCGAGGCCTTGGCGTTGAAGGAGATCACTGGCAGCAGGTCCTCGGTGGTGGAGAACATCTTCTTCTCGATCACCTCCCGCAGTTTCTCATAGCTGGTCCAGGACGGGTTCTTGCCGGCGTTGTTGGCCCGGGCGCGGAGCACGAAGTTGACGATCTCGTTGCGGAAGTCCTTGGGGTTGCCGATGCCTGCCGGCTTCTCGATCTTCTCCAGCTCCTCGTTGAGCGCGGCGCGGTCCAGGATCTCGCCGGTGTCCGGGTCGCGGTATTCCTGGTCCTGAATCCAGTAGTCGGCATAGGTCACGTAGCGGTCGAAGATATTCTGGCCAAACTCCGAGTAGGACTCCAGGTAGGCGGTCTGGATCTCCTTGGCGATGAACTCCGCATATCGCGGCGCCAGATAGCCCTTGATGTAGGAGAGATACCGCTCCTTGACCTCCGGCGGAAAGTCCTCCTGCTCGATCTGCTGCTCCAGGATATAGAGCAGATGCACCGGGTTGGCGGCCACCTCGGTGTGGTCGTAGTTGAACACCTTAGAGAGGATCTTGAAGGCGAAGCGGGTGGAGATGCCTGACATCCCCTCATCGGGGCCGGCGAAGTCCCGGTACTCTTGGTAAGACTTGGCCTTGGGATCGACATCCTTGAGGTTCTCGCCGTCGTAGACCCGCATCTTGGAGAAGATGCTGGAGTTCTCGGGCTCCTTGAGGCGGGTGAGCACGGCGAACTGGGCCATCATCTCCAGGGTCCCCGGGGCGCAGGGGGCGTTCGCCAGCGAGCTGTTCTGAAGGAGCTTGCGGTAGATCTTGACCTCCTCGCTGACCCGCAGGCAGTAGGGGACCTTGACGATGTAGATGCGGTCCAGGAAGGCCTCGTTGTTCTTGTTGTTGCGGAAGGACTGCCATTCGGACTCGTTGGAGTGGGCGAGGATGATCCCGTCGAAGGGGATGGCGGGGAAGCCTTCGGTGCCCTTGTAGTTACCTTCCTGGGTGGCGGTGAGCAGGGGATGGAGCACCTTGATGGGGGCTTTGAACATCTCCACAAACTCCAGCAGGCCCTGGTTGGCCAGGCACAGCCCACCGGAGTAGCTGTAGGCGTCGGGGTCGTCCTGGGCGTAACGCTCGAGCTTGCGGATGTCGACCTTGCCCACCAGGGCGGAGATGTCCTGATTGTTCTCGTCGCCCGGCTCCGTCTTGGCGATGGCGATCTGGCGCAGGGCGGAGGGATAGAGCTTCACGACCCGAAACTTGGTTATGTCGCCGCCGTACTCGTGGAGTCGCTTCACCGCCCAAGGGGACATGATCCTGTTCAGGTAGCGGCGGGGAATACCGTAGTCCTCCTCGAGGATGCGGCCGTCCTCCTCAGGGTGGAAGAGCCCGAGGGGGGACTCGTTCACCGGTGAGCCCTTGATGGCATAGAAGGGCACCTTCTCCATGAGCTCCTTGAGCTTCTCGGCGAGGGAGGACTTGCCCCCGCCTGGAGGGCCGAGGAGGTACAGGATCTGCTTCTTCTCCTCCAGCCCCTGGGCGGCGTGGCGGAAGAAGGAGACGATCTGCTCGATGGTCTCCTCCATGCCGTAGAAGTCCTTGAAGGCCGGATAGACCTTGATGACCTTGTTGGCGAAGATGCGGCTCAAGCGCGGATCCTTGCTGGTGTCCACCAGCTCCGGCTCGCCGATGGCCAGCAGCATGCGCTCGGCCGCCGTGGCGTAGGCCGTGGGGTCGTCCCGGCAGAGCTCCAGGTATTCCTGCAGGGACATCTCCTCGGCCTGGGCCGCCTCGTAGCGGGCCCGGTAGGAGTCGAAGATGCTGGTTGCGCTCATGGTGCTTACCTCGCGGTGCTCGGCTCGGGTCCCGGCGCCCCGGGTGCCACCGCTCGCCCCGGGCGGGCTCGCCCCGGGCTGCGTCTGGGGAACGGACATCTGCGGAGGGCGAAGCAAGATGCAGGCCAGGAGGCCCACCCGGCGGGGCGGGCCCCCTGGGAACTCCCGCCAGACCGCCGCCCCGCCGGGTGGGCCTCCTGGCCTGCATCTTGCTTCGCCCTCCGCAGATGTCCGTTCCCCAGACGCAGCCCGGGGCGAGCCCGCCCGGGGCGAGCGGTGGCA
>WFXX01000117.1 GCA_015490395.1 Gammaproteobacteria bacterium
GCAGGAGCCAGCGGCCGGCGGCCGGCTCCCAGCGCAGGGCGCGGACCGCCCGTGGATGGGAGAGGGAGACCTCCAGCCGCCAGGCGCGCCAGGCCGAGGCCAGGACGGCGGCCGCCACCAGGGCCTTCAGGGGCCAGGGCACCGGCACCCCGCCAGGCAGGGCCCAGGGCAGGGCCAGGGCCGCCAGGGCCGCCCCGTGGGAGCCCAGCACCCAGGCCGCCAGGCGCCGGGAGGGGCGCCGGCGCAGCTCCAGGCGTCCCCCGGGGGACGGCGCGGCACCGACGGCCGGGTGCGGCGGGGCCACGTCCATGGACCGCTCTGGGGGCCGCTCAGGGACCGCGTCCGGGACGGGCCCCCAGCCGGCGCAGCAGCCGGGCCTCCTCGGCGTCGGCCGGCTCCCCGCGGCCGAGGAGCAGGGCCAGGAGCTGGGGATCAGGGCGGGCCAGCAGCCGCTCCAGGGCATCCAGCGCGGACCGGTCACCGGCGGCCTCCAGCTCCTGCAGCACGGCCCGCACCCGCCCCTCCAGGAGCAGGTCCGCCTCCAGCATACCCCGCCGGCAGCGCCAGAGGATGCGGGCCCGACGCGCCCCCGGCGCGTCCCGGTCGACCTCCGGCCGAGCGCTCATGCCAAGTGCTGGAGCATGCGCTCGCGGATGCGGCCGATGGCCGCCGCCGGATCCAGCCCCTTGGGGCAGACCTGCACGCAGGCCTGGATGCTATGGCAGCGGAAGAGCCGGTAGGGCCCATCCAGCTCCTGGAGCCGCTCGGCGGTGGCCTGATCCCGGCTATCCTCCAGGAAGCGGGCCGCCTGGAGCAGGGCCGCCGGACCCCGGTAGCGCTCCGGATTCCACCACCAGGAGGGGCAGGCGGTGGAGCAGCAGGCGCAGAGGATGCACTCGTAGAGCCCGTCCAGGCGGGCCCGCTCCTCGGGGCTCTGGCGGCGCTCGGTCTCGGGGAGCGGCTCGTGCACCACCAGCCAGGGCCGCACCGCCCGGTACTGGCGGAAGAAGGGCTCCAGGTCCACCACCAGGTCCCGGATCACGGGCAGGCCCGGCAGCGGGCGCAGCGTCACCGGCTCCGCCAGCCCCTTGAGGGGGGTGATGCAGGGCAGGCCGTTGACCCCGTTGATGTTCATGGCATCCGAGCCGCACACCCCCTCGTGGCAGGAATGGCGAAAGGCGAGGCCCTCGTCGCGCTCCTTGAGCAGCAGCAAGGCCTCGAGCAGCATCATCTCCGGCCGGGCCTCGGGCAGCTCGTAGTCCTGCATCCGGGGGGCTGCGTCCCGGTCCGGGTCGTAGCGGTAGATGCGAAAGCGCAAGGCGCCTCCCTCCTTCAGCAGCCTGCTCAGTAGACCCGCTCCGCCGGCGGGAAGGGCTCCACCGTCAGCGGCTGCAGCCGCACCGGCTTGTAGTCCAAGCGCCCGTCCCGATAGCACAGGGTGTGGCGCAGCCAGCGGGTGTCGTCCCGGTGCGGGTAGTCCACCCGCCAGTGGGCGCCCCGGCTCTCGGTGCGAGCCAGGGCCGAGCGCACCGTGACCAAGGCCAGCTCCATCAGGTTCTCCAGCTCCAAGGCCTCGATGCGGGCGGTGTTGAAGACCCGGGAGCGATCCCGCAGCACCGCCTGCTCCAGACGCTCGCGCAAGGCTTCCACCCGCCGCAGGCCCTCGCGCAGCACCTCCTCGCTGCGGAAGACCCCGCAGTAGCGCTCCATGGTCTCCTGCAGCTCCCGGCGCAGAGGCGCCACCGCCTCGCCCTCCCCGCTCCGGTCCCAGCGGGCCAGGCGGGCCAGGCCGGGCTCGGCGGCATCACGGGGAAGCGGCCGATGATAGCGCTGGCGGCGCAGCAGCTCGGCGATGCGGTTGCCCGCGGCGCGCCCGAAGACCACGATGTCCAACAGGCTGTTGCCGCCCAGGCGGTTGGCCCCGTGCACCGAGACGCAGGCGCACTCGCCCACCGCGTAGAGCCCGGGCACCTGCTCCTCGGGCCCCGAGGGGCCGGGGCGCACCACTTCCCCGAAGCGGTTGGTGGGGACGCCCCCCATGGTGTAGTGCGCCGTGGGATAGACGGGGATGGGCGCCTCGGCCGGGTCCAGGTGGAGGAAGGTGAGGGTCATCTCCCGGATGGCGGGCAGGCGCTGCTCGATGAGCTCCCGGCCCAGGTGGTCCAGCCTGAGCAGCACGTGGTCGCCCCGGGGTCCGCAGCCGCGGCCCTCGCGCACCTCGGTGGCGATGGCCCGGGAGACCACGTCGCGGCTGGCCAGGTCCTTGGCGTGGGGGGCGTAGCGCTCCATGAAGCGCTCGCCGTCCTTGTTGATCAGGTAACCCCCCTCCCCGCGGGCGCCCTCAGTGATGAGCAGCCCCTTGCCGGCGATGCCGGTGGGGTGGAACTGGAAGAACTCCATGTCCTCCAGGGGGATGCCCGCGCGCAGGGCCATGGCCATGCCGTCGCCGGTGTTGATGCGGGCGTTGGTGGTGGTGCGGTAGAGCTGCCCGGCCCCCCCAGTGGCCAGCAGGGTGGCCTTGGCCTGGATGAGCAGCGGCTCGCCCCGGGCGATGTCCAGCACCAAGGCCCCCAGCACGCAGCCCTCGGCGTCGCGCACCAGGTCCACGGCGAAGTGCTCGTCGAAGAAATGGGTGCGCGCCCGCACGTTCTGCTGGTAGAGGGTGTGCAGGATCGCATGACCGGTGCGGTCGGCGGCGGCGCAGGTGCGCGCGGCCTGCTCCTGCCCGAAGCGCTGGCTCTGGCCGCCGAAGGGGCGCTGGTAGATGCGCCCGTCCGGCAGGCGGGAGAAGGGCACGCCCGCGTGCTCCAGCTCCACCACCAGGCGGGCGGCGGCCCGGCAGAGGTACTCGATGGCGTCCTGGTCGCCCAGGTAGTCGCTGCCCTTGACCGTGTCGTACATGTGCCAGTGCCAGTGGTCGGGCAGCACGTTGCCCAGGGCGGCGTTGATGCCCCCCTGGGCGGCCACCGTGTGGGAGCGGGTGGGGAGCACCTTGGAGACCACGGCCACCGTGGCCTCGGCCTGGGCCAGCTGCAGGGCGGCCCGTAGCCCCCCGCCGCCGGCGCCGATGACCAGCACATCGA
>WFXX01000118.1 GCA_015490395.1 Gammaproteobacteria bacterium
CCCTGGGCGCGGCCCTCTGGGAGCGGCTGGCCGCGGCCTCGCCGCGGGACCTGGAGGCCCGGCTGGGCGCGGCCCGCTGCCTGGAGGCCCTGGGGGAGGGGGAGCGGGCCCGGCGGCACCTGGAGGAGGCGGTGCGGCACCACCCCCGGCACTGGCAGGCCCGGCGGGCCCTGGCCCACCGCCTCCTGCACGACATGGAGCCGGAGGCGGCCCTGGTCCAGCTGGAGGAGGCGGCCGCCCGTGCCCCCGCCGGAGAGGAGGTGCGGGCGGCCCTGGCCGCCGACCGGGTGCTGGCCCTGGAGCGGGCCGCCCGGGTGGAGGAGGCCTGCCGGGAGCTGGAGGCCGCCCTGGGGCGCTTCCCCGGGGCCTGCTGCGCGGGGCTGGCCGTGGCCTGGGAGCGGGTGGCCCAGCACACGGGCGGGGACGAGGCGGCCCTGGCCTACGGGGAGGCGCTGCTGCGGCGCTGCGAGCTCCCGCCCCCGGCCCGGGAGCTGCTCCACTTCGCCCTCGGCAGGCTCCTGGACCGCCTGGGGCGTCCGGCCGCGGCCTTCCGGCACTTCGCCGCGGGCAACACCCTCCAGCCCCGCCGCTTCGACCCGCAGGCCCATCGGCGGCTCCTGGAGCGGGTGCTGGCGCTGTTCGGGGCCGGGGACCTGGCGCGGGCGCCCCGGGCCCCCGGCCGTCCGGGGGAGGGGCTGGTGCTGGTGGTGGGCATGCCCCGCTCCGGGACCTCCCTGGTGGAGCGCATCCTGGCCGCCCATCCCGCGGTGCGCGCCGGCGGGGAGCGCCAGGCCCTGGGCCGGCTGGGGGCGGAGCTGCTGCAGGCCCTGCCCCTCGGAGCCGGCCTGGCGGAGGCCCTGGACGAGGCCCGCTGCGCCGCCCTGGCCGCCCGCTACTGGGAGGGGCTGGAGCGGCCCGGCGCGGCAGGCCGGGTCACCGACAAGATGCCCAGCAACTTCTGGTGGCTGGGCCTGGCCGGCCTGATCCTGCCCGGGGCGCGGGTGGTGCACTGCCGCCGCCACCCGCTGGATACCTGCCTGTCCTGCTTCATGCAGGACTTCCGGGGCGGCCCGCCCTTCACCCAGCGCCTGGAGGACCTGGCGGAGGCCTACCGGGGCTACCGGCGCCTCATGGCCCACTGGGAGCGGGTGCAACCGGTGCCCATGCTGGAGCTGGATTACGAGGCCCTGGTGGAGCGGCCGCAGGAGCAGGTGCGCCGCCTCCTGGACTTCCTGGAGCTGCCCTGGGACGGGCGCTGCCTGCGCTTCCACGAGCAGGGGGCGGGAGGACGCACCGCCACCGCCAGCTACGCCCAGGTGCGCCGGCCCTTGTACCGGGAGGCGGTGGGCCGCTGGCGGCGCTACGCCGCCGAGCTCGAGCCCCTGCGCCGGGAGCTGGCCGACTACCTGGACGAGGCCGCCCCCTACGGCTACCGCTGACCGTGCCCCGCCTCCCGCGCCGCCTCGGCGCGGCGCTCACGGATCAGCTCGTCGGCCAGGCTCACCTCCCGGGGGACGCCGGAGAAGCGCGAGCGCAGGCGCGCGAGGGTCGCCTCACGCTTCTCCATCACGATCCGCCCACCTCCCTGCCGCACCATCAGCCGGTCGCCGGTCCCAATCCCGAGCGCCCGCCGCAGGGCGGCGGGCAGCACCACCCGCCCCTGCGCCCCGACCTGGACCTCCATTGGTTTATGGCGTATCCGGAAAAGGGTGCCAGGTCCGGCGCGGACAGATCCATCCCACGCCGCGCCGGCCACCTCCGCCCGTTCCGTCTCGCCCCGGGGCGAGCGTCCGCTGAGGCTCAGCGGCCGCCGGCGCACCAGCGCCGCCACATCCGGCGGTAGGCCGCCTCCACCTCCCGCACCAGGCGCGCCCGGTCGCACAGGGGCGAGGCCCGCATCCGCTCCCGCAGGCCCTCCCGCAGGGCGGCCAGGCGGCCCGGGTCCTGCGCCAGCGCGGCGGCCCGCGCCACATAGCCTTCTACATCCTGGGCCACCAGCTCCTCCAGCCCCACGGCACCCAGGAGGCTGGCGCCCACCCGGGCCGCGTGCACCCTGCCCGCCAGGGTCACCACCGGCACCCCCATCCACAGGGCCTCGCAGGTGGTGGTGGTGCCGTTGTAGGGGAAGGGGTCCAGGGCCACGTCCACCCGGCCGTAGAGCCCCAGGTGCCCGGAGGGGTCCTCCACCCAGGCGAGCAGCTCCAGCCGCTCCCGCTCCACCCCGTGCTCCCGGAACAGCGCCAGATAGCGCTCCCGGGTCTCGGGGTCGGCCAGGAAGAGGTGCTTGAGCAGCAGCCGCGAGCCCGGCACCGCCCGCAGCACCGCGGCCCAGGCGGCCACCACGGCGGGGGTCACCTTGGGCAGGTTGTTGAAGGAGCCGAAGGTCACGTGCCCCCGCTCCAGGCAGGGCGGCGGGGTCACCTCCGGGGCCCGGTGCTGGGGCTCATAGCAGAGGAAGCCACCCTCGAGCCGCACCAGCTCCTCCACGTGGAAGGCCTCGGTCTGGCCCGGGGGGTCGGCCGTGGCGTCGGTGAGCCGCCAGCCCACGGCGGCGAGCCCCGTGGTGTTGGGATAGCCCAGATAGCTCACCTGCACCGGCGCGGGCCGGAAGGCGAAGACCCGCAGCCGGCTCTCGCCGGTGTGCCCCCCCAGGTCCACCAGCACGTCCACCTCGTCCGCCGCGATGCGCCGGGCGGCCTCCTCGTCGGAGAGGCCGTGGATGGGCACCCAGCGGTCCACGGCGGCCTGAAGCCGCTCCGTCACCGCATCCGGGCGCGGCACGTGGGCGTAGGCCACCACCTCAAAGGCCTCCCGCCGGTGTCCCTTCAGCAGGGGGGCGATGAAGTGGGCCACCGAATGGCTGCGCAGGTCCGCCGAGACGTAGCCCACCCGGAGCCGCCGCTCCGGATTCCGGTCCCGGGCGGCGAGATCCGCCGCTGGCGGCACCCGGCCGTGGTGTCGGTCCCAGAGGCGGTGCTCGGCGGCCACCTGCGCCGGGTCCAGGTCCAGGTAGTTCAAGGCCAGCAGGAGATTGCTGCGCACCCGGTGGTCCCCCGGATCCCGAGCCAGGGCCTCGCGGAAGCAGGCGATGCCCTCCTCCACCCTCCCCTGGGCCTTGAGCACGCTGCCCAGCACGTCCAGCAGGCGAACGTCCCCCGGGTGCTCGGCCAGGGCGCGCTCGAGCACCTCCCGGGCCTCTCTCAGCCTCCCCTGGCGGTAGAGCACCGAGGCCAGGTTGTTGGCGATGGCCCGGCGCCCCGCCGGCTGGCGCTCCAGCTCCAGGGCCCGGCGGAAGAGCGCCTCCGCCTCCTGGAAGCGGCCCTGGCTCCAGAGGAGGTTGCCCAGCTCGTTGGCGGCCAGGGCGAAGTGGGGGTCGGCAGCCAGGGCCCGGCGGAAGGCTCCCTCAGCCTGCTCCAGGTGACCGGCGTCCCGCTCCACCCGGCCCAGCGCCAGCCAGTGGCGGGGATGGCCGGGCTCCCAGGCCGCAGCCCGCCGCAGGGCCTCACGGGCCCCGGGAAGGCGGCCCCGGGCGGCCAGGAAGGCGCCCAGGGCCGCCAAGGCTTGGGCCAGCTCCCGGGGCCGGCGGGCCAGCCCCACCGCTTGGCGCAGGTGCGCCTCCGCCTCCCCATGCCGGCCCAGGGTAGCCAGCCATTCCCCCAGCCGGCGGTGACCTGCGGAGGAGGCGGGCCGCCGCGCCAGAAAATCCGCCAGCACCGCCGCCGCCTCCTCCAGCCGGCAGCGCCGGGCCAGCAGATCCCCCAGGCCGAAAGCCGCTTCCGCTAAATCCGGCCTGAGCGCCAAGGCCCGGCGGAAGGCCTCCTCGGCCTCCTCCCAGCGCTCCAGGGCCAGGAGCGAGAGCCCCAGG
>WFXX01000119.1 GCA_015490395.1 Gammaproteobacteria bacterium
CCATCGAGAAGGCGGGGCTGCGTCCGGGGGCGGACGTGGCCATCGCCCTGGACCCCGCGGCCTCCGAGTTCCATCGGGACGGCCGCTATCGGCTGCCCTCTGAGGGCCTGGAGCTGGACAGCGAGGGCATGGCCGCCTACTGGGAGCGCTGGGTGGCGCAGTACCCCATCGTCTCTCTGGAGGACGGCATGGCCGAGGACGACTGGGAGGGTTGGCGCCTGCTCACCGAGCGGCTGGGGGGAAGGGTGCAGCTGGTGGGCGACGACCTCTTCGTCACCAACCCGGCCATCCTCCGCGAGGGCATCGAGCGGGGCGCGGCCAACGCCGTGCTGGTCAAGCTCAACCAGATCGGCACCCTCACCGAGACCCTGGAGACCATGACCCTGGCCGCCGCCCACGGCTACGCCCGGGTGGTCTCCCACCGCTCCGGCGAGACCGAGGACACCTTCATCGCCGACCTGGCCGTGGCCACCGGGGCCGGCCAGATCAAGACCGGCTCCCTGTGCCGTTCCGAGCGCATCGCCAAGTACAACCAGCTCCTGCGCATCGAGGAGGAGCTGGGGCGCGAGGCCGTCTACGCCGGGGCCGAGGGGGTGCTCCGCCGCTCTTGAGGTCGGCTCCCCGGGCTTCTGGCGCTGTCCCCCTATAATCGGGACATGGCGGGAGCGGCGGTCACCCCGAGGCGGCGGCGCAAGGGACGGTTCCGGAGCGACGGGGGCCGCCCGCGCCCCCGGGCGGAGGGTCTCCCCTGGGGGCGCTGGCTCCTGCTCGGGCTGCTGGGGGCCATGACCCTCTGGCTGCAGTGGCGGCTCTGGGCCGGCCCCGACGGGGTGCCCCAGGTGCTGGAGCTGCGCCGGGCCATCGAGGCCCAGCGCCAGCGCAACGCCGAGCTGGCCGAGCGCAACCGGGCGCTGGCCGCCGAGGTGCGCGACCTCAAGCACGGCCTGACCGCGGTGGAGGAGCGGGCCCGGCAGGAGTTGGGCATGATCCGTCGGGACGAGACCTTCTTCCGCATCGTCCCTCGGGAGGAGCCGGTGAGGCAGTGAGTCCGGTCTGGGCTATCGTACCTGCCGCCGGCCGGGGCCGGCGCCTGGGGGCGCCCCGGCCCAAGCAGCACCTGCCGCTGGCCGGGCGCAGCGTCCTGGCCCATAGTATCGACCGGCTGCGGCATCCCCGGGTGCGTGCCTGCGTGCTGGTGCTGCGGGCCGACGATGCCGAGGGCCGGCGCCTGGCCCGGGAGCGGGGCCTGCTCACCGCCGAGGGCGGGGCGGAGCGCTGCTGCTCGGTGCTGGCGGGGCTCCGCCGGCTGGAGGGCCTGGCGGAGGAGGGGGACTGGGTGCTCGTCCACGATGCCGCCCGCCCCTGCCTGCCCCGGGCGGACCTGGCCCGGCTTTTGGAGGCTATGGAAGACAGCCCTGTGGGAGGCCTTCTGGCCGCCCCCGTGGCCGATACCCTCAAGCGGGCCGGCCCTGGGGACCGGGTGCTGGAGACCGTGGAACGGCGTGGCCTGTGGCGGGCCCTCACCCCCCAGCTCTTCCGCTACGGCCTCCTGCGCCGGGCCCTGGAGGAGGCCCACCGCGCCCCGGAGGGGCACGCGGGCCTGACCGACGAGGCCTCGGCGGTGGAGCGCCTGGGGCACGCCCCCCGCCTGGTGGAGGGCTCTTCCGTGAACCTCAAGATCACCACCGCCGCGGATCTCGCCCTGGCCGAGGGCCTGCTGGCCTGGCTGCACCGGGAGGGGGCCCTGTGACGGGCCTCCGGGTGGGGCAGGGCTTCGACGCCCACCGCTTCGCCCCCCCGGGCGAGCGCCTGCCCCTGCGCCTGGCAGGGGTGGAGGTGCCCCACGACCGGGGGCTGCTCGCCCACTCCGACGGGGACGTGGCCTTGCATGCCCTCTGTGACGCCCTGCTGGGCGCGGCGGGCCTCGGCGACATCGGCCAGCACTTCCCGGACGCCGATCCCCGCTGGCGGGGGGCGAATTCCCGCGTCCTGCTGCGGGCCGTGGGGGAGCGGGTCCGGGAGGCCGGGTGGCGGACGGTCAACGTGGACCTGACCCTGGTGGCCCAGGTCCCCCGCCTGGCCCCCCACCGGGAGGCCATGCGGGCCGCCGTCGCCGAGGACCTGGGCCTGGAGGCGGGGGCGGTGAGCGTCAAGGCCACCACCACCGAGGGCCTGGGCTTCACCGGCCGCGGCGAGGGCATCGCCGCCCTGGCCGTGGTCCTGCTGGCCCCGGTGCCCTGAAGAGGAGGACAGCCGGCATGGCGCGCGATCCCACCGTCCTTTCCGAGGCCCTGCGGGCCTATCTGATCGAGCACAGCCTCCCCGAGCATCCGGTGCTGCGCCGCCTGCGCGAGGAGGCCGCTATCCGCCCCGAGGGCGTGATGCAGACCGCCCCCGAGCAAGGGCGGCTATTGCACCTGCTGGTGCGGGCCCTGGGTGCCCGCCGGGTGCTGGAGGTGGGCGTCTACACCGGCTACTCCTCCCTCTGGATGGCTCTCGCCCTCCCCCCGGACGGGCGGCTGGTGGCCCTGGAGAAGGACCCCGGCTGGGCCGCCGAGGCCCGGCGGCACTGGGAGGAGGCGGGCGTCGCGGGCCGGGTGGAGCTGCGCCTGGGCGATGCCCGCGCGGGCCTCGACGCCCTGCTGGAGGAGGGCCACGCCGGCCGCTTCGACCTGGCCTACGTGGACGCCGACAAGGAGAGCTATCCCCTCTACGCCGAGTGCTGCCTGGCCCTGCTCCGGCCCGGCGGGCTGCTGGCCGTGGACAACGTCCTCTGGGGCGGCCGGGTGGCGGATCCCGCGGCCCGGGACCCGGCCACCGAGGGGGTGCGCGCCCTCGCCCGTCAGCTGCGCGACGACCCCCGCTGGCTGCCCGTCCTGCTCCCCGTGGGCGACGGGCTGGCCCTCGCCCTCAAGCTCGCCTGAGATGGAGAGCGGGAGGCCCCCCTGGGCCGGCCTGGAGGCGCTGGCCCGTCGTCCCCCGTCTGCCCGGCCGCCCCTGGGCGGGGCCTCCTGCCGGGAGCGGGTGGAGGACTTCCAGGTGGACGAGCTGCTGGGCTTCATCCCCGGGGGCACCGGACCCCACCTCCTGCTCCGGGTGCGCCGCCGGGGGCTCACCACCGAGGAGACGGCCCAGC
>WFXX01000120.1 GCA_015490395.1 Gammaproteobacteria bacterium
CCCCTTGCCCGCCTCACGCCCGCACCTCCCGGGCCACCGCGGCCCGCCACTCCTGTCCCGCCGCCGCCAGGGCCCGCTCCGCGATGCGCCCCAGGGGCAGCACCTCGTCCACGCAGCCCCGGGCCACCGCGGCCCCGGGCATGCCCCACACCACGCTGGTGGCCTCGTCCTGGGCCAGGGTGCGGGCGCCGGCCCGATGCATCTCCTCCAGGCCCCGGGCCCCGTCGTCGCCCATGCCCGTGAGCAGCACACCCACCGCGTTGGGCCCGGCGCTGTCGGCCAGCGAGCGGAACATCACGTCCACGCTGGGCCGGTGCCGGTTCACCGGGGGGGCATCCGAGAGGCGGCAGCGGTACCGGGCCCCGTCCCGGGTGACGATGAGGTGCCGGTCCCCTGGGGCCACCAGGGCATGCCCGGGCAGCACCACGTCGCCGTCCTCGGCCTCCTTGACCCGCAGGGCCGTGCTGCGGTCCAGGCGGGCCGCGAAGGGGCCGCTGAAGGCGGCGGGGATGTGCTGGGTCACCACCACCCCCGGGGCGTCCGGCGGGAAGGCCTCCAGCACCTCCCGGATGGCCTCGGTGCCCCCGGTGGAGGCCCCAATGGCGATGATGCGGTCCGTGGTCCGGAAGTGCCGCCGCCGCGGCGGAGGCAGCACGGCGTCGGCGCTGTGCCGCGGCGGCACCGGGGCCAGGGTGGCCGCCGCCGCGGCGCGGGGCCGGATCCGGGCCCGGGCGGCCATGCGCACCTTCTCGGCCAGCTCCTGGGCATAGGCCCGCAGGCCCTCGGCCACGTCCAGGCGGGGCTTGGTGACGAAGTCCACCGCGCCCAGGGCCAGCGCCTCGAGGGTCACGTCCGCCCCCTGCTCGGTGAGCGAGGAGACCATCACCACGGGCATGGGATGCAGCCGCATGAGGTTGCGCAGGAAGGTCAGCCCGTCCATGCGCGGCATCTCCACGTCCAGGGTGAGCACGTCGGGCCTGAGCTGCTTGATCTTGCTCCGGGCCACGTAGGGGTCGGGGGCGGCCCCCACCACCTTCAGGTCGGGCTCCCGGTCCAGCAGCTCCGTCAGGAGCTGGCGCACCAGGGCCGAGTCGTCCACCACCAGCACCTTGATCGGCTCGTCCACGGCACCCCTCCCTCAGAAGAGCTCCACCTCGCCGCCGACGGGCTCGCGACGCAGCTCGTCCAGGTAGCGCCGCTCCCGACGCACCAGCTCCTCGCCCGCGGCCCGCAGCTTCTTCACCAGCAGCCGCCCCGTGTCGGGGAAGTAGTAGACCTTGCGCGGACGCACGCCCCCCAGGTCCTCGCCCGCCACCGGCAGGCCCTCCATGGCCAGGTAGCGGCGCACGAAGGCGATGTTGCGCTCGCCCACCCGGGTGGCGCCGCCCTCGAGCACCCGGCCGCCGCCCACCAGCTTGACCTCCAGGTGCTCGCGGCGCGCGCCGTGCTTGAGCAGGGCATTGATGAGCAGCTCCATGGCGTAGCTGCCGTAACGGGCCGCCTCGTCGGGCATGCCCCGCCCCGTCTCCGACGACTCGGGCAGCATGAAGTGGTTCATGCCGCCGATGCCGAAGAGGCGGTCGCGGATACAGGCCGAGACGCAGGAGCCGAGCACCGTGCAGATGGCCTCGCCGTGGAGCGTGACGTAGTACTGGCCCGGGAGGATCTTGGCCACGTGGCAGCGCCGCGCCCCGTCCCAGAAGCGGTGCACATGGGCGAACTCGGGCAGCGCCGGCGGGGCCTGGGGAACGGTAGCGGCGCTCACGGCCTCTCCTCCCTGCAGCGCCGGTACACGGTGTTGCCCACCCGCTCGTAGGCGCGGCTGACCCCGTAGAGGGTCTCCGAGTGGCCGATGAACAGGAAGGCGCCGGGGCGCTGGCGCGCGGCGAAGCCCTCGAAGATACGCCGCTGGGTGGCCTTGTCGAAATAGATGACCACGTTCCGGCAGAAGATCAGGTCGAAGGGTCCGCGCACCGGCCAGGGCTCCACCAGGTTGAGGCGCCGGAAGACGATGCGCCGCCGCAGCTCCTCCACCACCCGGACCTGCCCGGCCCGCGGGCCGCGGCCCCGGACCAGGAAGCGCCGCCTCCTGGCCTCGGAGACCGGGCCGATGCGCTCCATGGGATAGATCCCCGCCTCCGCCTGGGCCAGCACCTCCGTGTCGAGGTCCGTGGCCAGGATCCGCCAGTCCCAGCCCGGCGGCAGGGCCTCGGCCAGCACCATGGCCAGGGAGTAGGGCTCCTCGCCCGTGGAGCAACCCGCCGACCAGGCCCGCAGGGTCCCAGCGGGACGCCCCGCGGTGAGGGCCGGCAGGGCCTCGCGGGCCAGGTATTCGAAATGATGGGGCTCGCGGAAGAAGGCGGTGAGGTTGGTGGTGATGGCGTTGATGAGCTCGCTGATCTCCTCCTCGTCCCCGCCCTTGAGCCGCCGGCAGTAGGCTGCGAAGCTGCTCAGGCCCAGGCGGCGCAGGCGGCGGCTCAGGCGGCTGTAGACCAGCTCCCGCTTGCCCTCGTGGAGCACGATGCCGGTGCGCTCGGCCACCAGCCGGGCGATGTAGCGGAACTCCGCCTCGCCCAGGACCTGCGCCCCGGGGGCCTCGCGCACCGCCTCCGCCTCCACGGCCATGCCCGCCTCGCCCGCTTCCCGTCTCCCGCTGCCTCAGAACTCCTCCCACTCGTCGCCCTCGGCCTCTGCCGGTCGCGCAGACGCGGGCCGAGTCGCCGGCCTCGCGGTCCCCGCGCCGGGCCGCGCACGGGCCGGCTGCGCCGCAGGTTGCGCGGAGGCCGCTTGGGGCCGGGCCGACGCCGCCTGGGCGATGCCCTGCTCCGCCTCCCCCACCTGGAAGAAGGTCATGAGACGGGTCAGGGCCTTGGCCTGCTCGTCCATGGTCTCGCTGGAGGCGGCCGCTTCCTCCACCAGGGCGGCGTTCTGCTGGGTCACCTGGTCGAGCTGCATCACCGCCTTGTTGACCTGCTCGATGCCGGCGGACTGCTCCTGGCTGGCGGCGGCGATCTCGGCGATGATGTCGCTGACCTTCTTCACCGCGGCCACGATCTCCTCCAGGCTGCGGCCGGACTGGTTCACCAGCTCCGAGCCGTCCTCGACCTTCTCCACGCTCTCCTTGATGAGGGCCTTGATCTCCTTGGCCGCCGCCGCCGAGCGCTGGGCCAGGTTGCGCACCTCCGCGGCCACCACGGCGAAGCCCCGGCCCTGCTCGCCGGCGCGGGCCGCCTCCACCGCGGCGTTCAGGGCGAGCAGGTTGGTCTGGAAGGCGATCTCGTCGATGACCCCGATGATGTCGGCGATCTTCTTGCTGGCGGCGTTGATCTCCTGCATGGCCGCCACCGCGCGGCCGACCACCTCGCCGCCCTTCTCGGCCTGCTCCCGGGCCGCGGCCGCGAGCTGGTTGGCCTCGCGGGCGTTGTCGGCGTTCTGCTTCACCGTGGAGGTCATCTGCTCCATGCTGGAGGCGGTCTCCTCCAGGCTGGAGGCCTGCTCCTCGGTGCGCTGGCTGAGGTCGGTGTTGCCCTGGGCGATCTCCGCGGCGGCCGCCGAGATGTTGGAGGCGGCCTCGCGGATCTGCAGGACCATCTGCAGGAGGTTGCGCACGGAGGTGTTGACGGCCTCCTGCAAGGCGGCGAACTCGCCCTGGAAGTCGCCCTCCACGGTGCGGGTGAGGTCCCCCTGGGCCATAGCCTGGATCACCTCGGCGCTGGCCCGCACCGGCCGCACGATGGCGTCCATCAGGGCGTTGACCGCATCGCCCAGGCCCTTCATGAAGCCCTCGTAGCGCTCGGTCTCGAGGCGCTTGTCCAGCTCGCCCGCCATGGCGGCCTGGATGAGGTCTTGGATCTGCCGCTCGGCGTCCTTCTGCTCGGTAATGTCCTCCCACTGCACCAGGTTGCCCATGTACTCGCCATGGGGGCCCTGGATCATGGTGGCGGTGACCCGGAACTCCAGGTCGCCCACCCGGATCTCGGAGCGGTAGGGCATGCGGGCAGGATCCCGCAGCAGGGCCCGCTGGTGCTCCGGGTTGCGGTGGAAGCGGTCGATGCTCTGCCCCACCAGGGCGTCGGGGTCGAAGCCCGGCCAGATGCGCGCGAGCTCCGCCTGGCGGCGGCGCAGCATCTCGCGCACCGCCGGATTGACGTAGGTGATGACCAGGTTCTCGTCGCAGAGCATCAGGTTGGCCGAGGCCCCGTCCACCGCGGACTGCAGGCGGGCCACCTCCTGCTCCTTGCGGCGCAGCTCGGTCACGTCCGACCACTCCAGGGTGTTGCCAACGTACTCGCCCTTGAGGTCGTGGATGGCGCTGACCCGGATGTGGAAGGTCAGGGGGCCGACCTGGATGTCCGTCTCGTAGGGCAGCCGGGAGGGATCGGCCAGGAGCTGGCGCTGGTGGGCGGGGTTCCTGTGGAAGACGTCGATGCAGGTCCCCACCAGGCGCTCGGGGTCGAAGCCCGGATAGAGGGAGCGGAGGGTGTCCGCGTTGCGCCGCATCAGCTCCAGGGTGGCCTCGTTGACGTAGGTGATGACCATGTCGCGGTCGATGGTCATCATGGCCGTCTGGGCCTTGTCCACGGCCCGCTGCAGCCGCTGGGCCTGCTCCTCCTTCTGGCGCTTCTCGGTCACGTCCTGCCACTGCACCACGTAGCCGATGCGCCGGCCCTGACGGTCGGTGAGCACGCGGGTCTCGTGCTCGAAGACGAAGGGCCCCGGGGTGATCTCGCCCTTGTGGGCCTGGCCGGGCTGCAGGGCGTGCAGGATGCGCCGCACCGCCTCGGGATCCCTGTGGTAGCGGTGGATGCTGCCGCCGACCACCTCGGAGGCCTTGAAGCCCGGGATGTAACGGGCCAGCTCGTCCTCCAGCTCGGTCAGGATCTCGCGGGCCTTGCGGTTGACGAAGACCACCCGCTCCTCGGCGTCCGCGATCATCACGTTGATGGGGGCGTGCTCCAGGATGTCCTTGAGCACCTCCAGATCATCCATCAGGCCGCCGCCCTGCGGCATGCCCTCCGCCTGCGCCAGCGCGCCGCTGCCTGCCATGGTCTGCTCCTCCTCCGCTTCCTTCGTGTAGCCGTCCAGCATGAGGGCGGCCGTCATCTCCAGGGCCTCGCTCCAGGCCTGCCGCACCTTGGGGGTCCAAGAGCGGCCAGCCAGCTCGCCCATCACCTCCAGGAGCACCTCGGCCACCGCGCCGTAGTGCTCGGGTCGGGCCCCGTAGCGCTGATGGCGGGCCCCGAGCTCTCGCAGCGCCTTGCCCAGGGCCGCCGGGTCCCGCAGGGAGCCCACCAGGAGCCTCAGGGCCGCCAGCAGCTTGCGCCGCTGGGCGGCCATGTCGGTGCCGGCGAAGAGGGGCCGCACCTCGGGGTGGCGCTCGAAGAGCCGCGCGTAGAAGCGCTCGGCGAGCTCCTCGCCCCGCGGCGCCAGCCGCTCGAAGCTGCGCTCCAGGCGCTCGACGTCCAGCGGCCGGCCGGGCGGGTCGCCCCGGCGCCTGCCGCCGCTGGCGCGCCCCACCGCCGTGGCCCGGCGGTCCTTGCGGGCGCGGCGGTCCAGCACCTTCAGGCCCCGCCGCTCGGCCTCCTCCCGCGCGCTGCGCCGCCCGCCCGCCGGGGCCGGCGCCCGCTCGCTCCTGGCTCGCGCCATCGCTCGCTCCTCCTCCGCGTGCCGGTGCGCCTGTGGCGCTCAGCCCGTGTGGGCGACCCCGGCCCAGATCTCCGCCATCACCTCGCGCCAGGGGCGCCGCCCCCGCCGCTCCGCCGCCGCAGGCCGCCTCGCCGGGGCCGGCCTGCGGCCGCCGCTCCGCCTGCGCCCGTCCGGCATGGCGCCCTCCTTCAGCCCGTTCCCGCGCCGGCGCCCAGGGCCTCCATCCCCAGCATCCGGTCGATGTCCAGCACGATGACCATCTTCTCGCCCACCGTGGCCAGGGCCCGCACGAAGTCCACCCGCACCTCGGCGCCGAACTCGGGCGGGGGGCGCATGGCCTCCTCGGGCAGGTCGTAGACCTCGGAGACGGCGTCCACCACCACGCCCATCACCCGCTCGCGCCCGTCCGCACCGCCGACGCACAGGACGATGACCACGGTGGTGGGGCCGTACTCGACGGCGGGCATGCCGAGCCGCTCGCGCAGGTCGATGATGGGCACGATGGTCCCGCGCAGGTTGATCACCCCCTTGACGTGCCCGGGCGTGCCCGGGATGGGCGTGGTGCGCTCCCAGCCACGGATCTCCTTCACCCGCAGGATGTCCACGCCGTACTCCTCGCCCGCCAGGAGGAAGGTCAGGTACTGGCGGGTGCCCGCCGCCGCCTCCGGGCCGCCTGGCCCGGCCTCCAGCGCCTGTGCCGTCTCGCTCATGCCGACTCCCTCGCCGTGCGCGGCCCGCTCAGGCCGCCGCCTGCTGGCGGGCCGCCGGGTGCAGCCCGCCGACGTCCAGGATCAGGGCGACGGTGCCGTCGCCCAGGATGGTGGCCCCGGAGACCCCCTCCACCCGGCGAAAGTTGGCCTCCAGGCTCTTGATCACCACCTGCTGCTGGCCGAGCAGCTCGTCCACCAGCAGGCCGAAGCGCCGGCCCTCGCCCTCGACCACCACCAGCATCCCGCCGGCGAGCTCGGTGTGCTCGGCCTCGATGCCGAACTGCTCGTAGAGGCGCACCACCGGCAGGTACTGGTCACGCAGCTTGTAGACCTCGCCCCGGCCCGCCACCACGTTCACCTGCCCGGCCTGCATCTGCAGCGACTCGACGATGGAGACCAGGGGGATGACGTAGATCTGGGACCCCACCCGCACCAGCTGCCCGTCCACGATGGCCAGGGTCAGGGGCAGGCGGATGGTGAAGGCCGAGCCGCGGCCGGGCTCGCTGGCGACCTCCACCGTCCCGCCCACCTCGCGGATGTTCTTGCGCACCACGTCCATGCCCACCCCACGGCCGGAGACGTCGGTGACCTCGGCGGCGGTGGAGAAGCCGGGCTGGAAGATCAGGTCGTAGACCTCGGCGTCGGAGAGCTGGGCATCGGGCGCCACCAGGCCGCGCTCGCGGGCCTTGGCCAGGATGCGCTCGCGGTCCAGCCCCCGGCCGTCGTCGCGCACCTCGATGAGGATGTTCCCCCCGCGGTGGCAGGCGCTCAGGCGCAGGGTGCCCACCGGATCCTTGCCCGCGGCCTCGCGCTCCTCGGGCGGCTCGATGCCGTGGTCCAGGGCGTTGCGCACCAGGTGCACCAGGGGATCGCCGATGTGCTCCATGACCGTCTTGTCCAGCTCGGTCTGCTCGCCGGAGATCTCCAGGCGCACCTGCTTGCCGAGCTGGCGGCCCAGGTCGTGCACCAGGCGCGGGAAGCGGGAGAAGGCGAAGCTGATGGGGAGCATGCGGATGCCCATGATCCCCTCCTGGAGCTCGCGGGTGTTGCGCTCGAGCTGCGCCAGGCCGTTGCGCAGCTTCTCGAGCTGCGGCCCCAGGACCCCCTCCAGCTCCCGGCCGATCTGGCCCAGGATGGACTGGGTGATCACCAGCTCGCCCACGGTGTTGATGAGGGCGTCGATCTTGTCGATGCTGACCCGGATGGAGCCGGCCTGGGCACGGGGCCTGCGCTGGGCGCTCACACCGGCCGGGGCCGACTGGGTCCGCTCCCGGGGCTGCCCCAGGGCGGGCGCCTCGGTGGCGTCCCCAGCCGGGGCGGCGTCGGTCTCTGGAGCGGCCTCGCCCCGGCCGCCCAGCGGCTCGATGGCCAGCTCGCAGTCGCCCTCCACCCACTCGAAGACCTCCTCCACCTCCCGCCGCGGCACCTGCCCCCGCAGCTCCAGCTCCCAGGCGAGATAGCAGACCTCCGGGTCCAGCTCGCCGAAGGCCGGCAGGGCGGCCTCGTCGCAGCGCACCGTAAGCTCCCCCAGCTCGGCCAGGGCGCGGAACATGCGCACGGGATCGTTGCCGGTCTGGAGCAGGTGCGGCAGGGGCCGGAAGCGGATGCGCCAGCCGCCCGCCGGGGCCTCGGCCTGCGGGGCCACGGCGGAAGGCGCCTCCTGCGCGGCGTTGCCACGCAACGCCTCCAGGGCCTGGCGCAGGGACTCGGCCTGGGCCGTGTCGGGACGCTCGCCGGCCTGCTGGCTGGCCAGCATCTCGCGCAGGCAGTCCACGCAACGCAGGAGCAGGCCCACCGCCTCGGCGGTCACCGGGCGCCGGCCCGCGCGCATCTCGTCCAGGAGGGTCTCGACGTGATGGGTGAAGTCGGCCACCTCCTTGAAGCCGAAGGTGCCCGCCCCGCCCTTGATGGAATGGGCCGCGCGGAAGATGGTGTTGATGGTCTCGGGATCGACGGCCCCCGCCCCTTCGCCCGCCGCTTCCAGGGCCAGGAGCTCCGTCTCCATCCGCTCCAGACCTTCGAAGCTCTCCTCGAAGAAGGTCTGGTGGAAGCGCTCCAGGTCCATGGCCCTAGCCCAGCACCTTCTTGATGGTGGCCAGCAGCTGGTCGGGGTTGAAGGGCTTGACGATCCAGCCGGTGGCCCCGGCGGCCTTGCCCTCGGCCTTCTTGTCCGCGGCCGACTCGGTGGTGAGCATGAGGATGGGCGTGAAGCGGTAGGTGGGCAGGGCCCGGAGGGCGCGGATCAGGGAGATCCCGTCCATACGGGGCATGTTCACGTCGGTCAGGACCAGGTTGAAGCGCCTGCCCTGGCAGAGCTGCAGGGCCTCCTGCCCGTCGGCGGCCTCGGCCACCTCGTAGCCGGCGCCCTTGAGGGTGAAGGCCACCATCTGGCGCATGGAGGCCGAGTCATCGACCGTGAGGATCGTCGCCATGGTCACATTCCTCGCTGCTTGGAGGCGGGCTCATGGGGTGGATGCCACAGCGCCGGCTCCCGATTCCTCCGCCAGGGTCCTCTCCAGGCCCAGCAAACGGAAGGCCTCGCAGAGCGCAGGGGAAGGGTCCCGCCAGACCAGCGCCAGGCCGCGGGCACAGGCCTCGCGGGCGAAGGCGTGAAGGAGCTGGACGGCCGCCGCGTCGGCGCGCTCCACCGCGGAGGCGTCGATGGCGCAGGCCTCCCCGGCCTCCAGGAGCCCTGCGAGGCACTCCTGCAGCTCGCGCGCTGCGGCGATGTCCAGGGAGCCCTCCAGGCTGAGGGTGCGCATCTTCGCCTCCCGCCGTCGCTGCCGCCCCCCCTGGTGGCAGGGCCGGCGCCTTCTTCTCAGGATCCAGCCGGGACCATCGGCCCGGCCTCGTACGGACCTATCGGCGGCCTAGGAGCGAACTTGAGAGCGGTCGGGAGACACCTAGGAGCACTGTCAGAAACAGGCTAATCTCTAGGCGTCTTGCCCCAGGATGGGGCATGGGGAGGGAGGCACGCACCAGCCCGGGGCAGCCTTAGGGCTCGGGGGCGCGGCGCCAGGTGCCGGTCTCCGGGTCCACCAGGAAGCGATCCACCACCGCGCCGTCGCGGGTGACGATCTCGGCCACGATGCGCCCGTCCTGCAGCTCCACCCGGCCCACTTTCAGCCGCGGGTTGCCGCTCCAGCGGAGCCAACCCTCCAGGAGGAGCCGCACCTGGGTGACGGTCACCGGAGCGCCCCACCAGGCACCGGGCGGGGGAGCGGGGTGCCAGCTCCACATCCAGGGACCCGACCAGACGGGACCCGACCAGGCAGGACCGGCCCAGGGCGGGGCGGACCAGGAG
>WFXX01000121.1 GCA_015490395.1 Gammaproteobacteria bacterium
CCTCTCGCTCACCCCCAGGAGGATGACCGCCACCGCGCCGAAGGACAGCCACAGCCCCGGGTCCAGCACCGCCAGGGGGTCCAGGGCCAGCACCGCCAGGAGGGCCAGGGCGAGCACTCGGAAGGGAGGACTCCGGCGGCCCAGCAAGGGCCCGGCCACCGCCGCCCCCACCATCACCAGAGCCCGGCGGGTGGGCACGGAGAAGCCGGCCAGGGCGGCGTAGAGGGAGGCCGCGGCCAGGGCCGCCACCGCCCCGAGGCGCGGGGCCGACCAGCGCAGGCACAGCCCCGGCCACAGGGCCGCCGCCCGGCGGCCCAGGAGGAAGGCGGCCCCCGCCACCAGGCCCACGTGCAGGCCGGAGATGGCCACCAGGTGCGTGGTCCCGGTGCGGGCCAGGACCTCCCACTGCTGGGGCCCGATCCCCGAGCGATCCCCTACCGCCAAGGCGGCCACCAGGCCGCCGAGGGGCCGCTCTCCCATCGCCCCGCGCACCGCCTCCAGCACCGCCTGCCGGGTCCGATCCAGCAGGTGGCCGCCCTCGCGACCCAGCAGCCGGGGCGGCGGCGCCTTCCTGCCCGTGCGCACATAGCCCACAGCGCGGATGCCGCGCCGGAAGAGCCAGGCCTCGTAGTCGAAGCCCCCTGGGTTGCGCAGCCCATGGGGCCGGCGCAGGCGCACCTGCAGCCGCCAGCGCTGCCCAGGCTCCAAGCGGGGCACCCGCCCATACCAGCTCAGCCGAACCCGGCCGGCGAAAGGCACCGGCCGCCCGTCGGCGGCCCGGCTGAGCCCCTCCACGGCCAGCTCGAAGCGCCAGCCGCGGGGGTGCCGCTGGGGCAGGCCCACCACCACGCCCTCGGCCACCAGATCCGGGCCCTCGGCCCAGGCCGGCAGCGCCTCGGTCAGGTGCAGCCGTGCCTGTGCCCCGGCGGCCATGACACCAGCCGCCAGAAAAAGGGACAGGCGCGCCCGCGGCCAGCGCCAGGCGGCCAGGGCCAGGAGCGGCAGCAGCCCCAGGGCCCAGGCCGGCGGCAGGAGACCCGGATCGGGGACACGCAGGACCAGCCAGGCCCCCAGGGCGAAGGCCCCGGCGGCGGCGGGCAGCTCAGCCCACCACGCGGCGGGGCGGGGCGGCCGGCCGGCGGCCGGGCCGGGGTGCGCGCCCTCCGACGGGGCGTGCATAATGGACGCTCCTTGTCCTCAGGTCCTCACGCCGCCCGCGACGTGCCGAGGAAGCTCATCAAGCGCTACATGCCGGACCCTCACAAGGTCCGCGAGCACCGCCACCTGCGGCTCTTCGGGCGGCTCCTCCACGATCCCAACCTCTGGCACCTCAACCGCCGCTCGGTGGTGGGGGCGGTCTCGGTGGGCCTGTTCATGGCCTGGGTGCCGGTGCCCTTCCAGATGCTCCTGGCCGCCGCCGCGGCCATCCCCCTGCGAGTGAACCTGCCCATCGCCGTGGGCCTGGTCTGGATCACCAACCCCCTCACCATGCCCCCCCTGTTCTACTTCGCCTACAAGGTGGGGGCCTGGATGCTGGGCGATCCCATCCAGCACGTGGACTTCGAGCTCAGCGCCTCGTGGCTCTCGGACGAGCTGGCGGTGATCTGGCGTCCTTTCCTCACCGGCTGCTTCGTCATGGGGGTGCTCTCGGCCGGCGCGGGCAACATGGCCGTGCGCCTGCTCTGGCGGCTGCACATCCTGCGCTATCTGCGCCAGCGTCGGGAGCGGCGCGCCGAGGCCCGCCAGGAAGACCCCGCCAGCTAGAGGGCACCGGGGCCTGCCTCCCGCAACCGTCCCTCCTCCAGGTGCAGCACCCGGTCCATGCGCCGGGCCAGGCCGGGGTCGTGGGTGGCCACCACCAGGGCGGTCCCCAGGTCCCGGTTGAGCTCCAGCATCAGGCCGTAGACCCGCTCCGCCGTGCGCCGGTCCAGGTTGCCCGTGGGCTCGTCGGCCAGCACGCAGCGCGGCCCCGTCACCAGGGCCCGGGCCACGGCCGCCCGCTGGCGCTCGCCGCCGGAGAGCTCCGCCGGCTTGTGGCGCAGGCGCCCCCCGAGCCCCACCCGCTCCAGCAGCGCCCGGGCCCGGCGGCGGGCCTCGGCGGGGCGCTCGCCGCGGATGAGCAGGGGCAGGGCCACGTTCTCCAGGGCGCTGAACTCGGGCATCAGGTGGTGGAACTGGTAGACGAAGCCCAGGGCCCGGTTGCGCAGCCGGCCCCGCTCCGCCTCGCTCAAGGCGCTCATGTCCCGCCCGTCCACCCGCACCAGGCCCGCGGTGGGCAGGTCCAGGCCGCCCAGGAGATGTAGCAGGGTGCTCTTGCCCGAGCCCGAGGCCCCCACCACCGCCACCCGCTCCCCGCGGGCCACGGCCAGCTCCAC
>WFXX01000122.1 GCA_015490395.1 Gammaproteobacteria bacterium
CCGCTGCCGGCTGCGCAACCGGGAGGCCGCCGAGGCCCTCCTGGCGCACCTCCAGGCCGGGGTCGGGCACAGCCAGCGCGTCGTCCTGAAGGCGCTGCGCCGCGAGGGCGCCCACTGGCGGCTGGTCTTCGAGCGCCGGCCGGCCTCCCTCAACGGCCTCCTGGGCCACCTCCTGCGTGGGGGGCTGGTCTACGACTGAGCCCGTGCCGCCTCAGCCGGGACCTCCCTCCTCGGGGCCCCCGGCCTCGGCCAGGGCCTCCAGGGCCCGGCGTAGGTGGCGGGGCTCCAGGAGACGCACCCCCACCTTGTCCGCCCAGGTGCACAGGCCCTCGTCGGCCGAGACCAGCACCCCGTCCAGCTCGTAGGCCAGCAGGAGCACGTCCGTGTCCTCCCGGGAGTCGATGATGCCCTGGCGCAGGGCCTCGCGGTAGCGGGCCCGCAGGCGGTTGATGACCCTGCCCACGTCCGGCGGCTGGCCGTCGGTCCCGGCCAGCTTGGCGTGCTCCTCGGCGATGCGCAGACCCCGGTCGATGCGCTGGCGCACCTCCTCGATGAACTCGTAGAGTAGCTCGGCGGGGATGCGCAGGTCGTGCCGGCGGGGCGAGCGGATGCGCACCGCCAGCTCGAAGTCCGCAGCCACCTCCTCCAGGTCCCGCATGCGGGTCAGCTCCTCGTAGACGCTGCGCGGCATGTAGAAGGCGGCCCGGGCCCGGGCCCGGTCGGCCAGGGCGGCGAAGGCCGCCACCGCCCCGGGGACGTCACCCCCGAAGGCCAGGTAGACGTCCGGGTTGGTGAAGACGCTAGTGTCGAGCACGTAACGCTCCATGGCTCCCTCCGCCGGCTGCGAGCGTTCCCTGGCCCTAGCGCTTTTGCCACAATAGCCAGCCGTTCAGTATAGGTAAGCGTAGGCCATGCGGCTGACCCGCCGGGAGTTCCAGGCCTGGAGGCACAAGTGCATCACCCTCCTCGGCATGTCCGGGGTGGGCAAGACCCGCGTGGCCCGCATCCTGCGCCGGCGCGACTGGTTCCACTACTCGGGCGATTACCGCATCGGCACGCGCTACCTGGACGAGCCCATCCTAGACAACATCAAGCGCCAGGCCATGCAGGTGCCCTTCCTGCGCGACCTGCTGCGCTCGGACTCCATCTACATCGCCAACAACATCACCGTGGACAACCTCACCCCGGTCTCCAGCTTCCTGGGCAAGCTCGGTGATCCGGAGAAAGGGGGGCTGGGCCTGAAGGAGTTCAAGCGCCGCCAGGCCATGCACCGGGAGGCGGAGATCGCCGCCATGAAGGACGTGCCGGCTTTCATCCGCAAGGCCCAGGAGATCTACGGCTATCGGCACTTCGTCAACGACGCCGGGGGCTCGCTTTGCGAGCTGGACGACCCGGAGGTGCTGGAGATCCTGGACCGCCACACCCTCATCGTCTACATCCGGGCCACCGCCGAGGACGAGGCCGAGCTCATCCGCCGCGCCGAGGAGGACCCCAAGCCCCTCTACTACCGGGAAGCCTTCCTGGACGAGCAGCTGGCCGTCTACATGAAGGAGCGGGGCCTGGAGTACGTGGCCCTGATCGACCCGGACGACTTCGTGCGGTGGGTCTTCCCGCGCCTGTTCTATGCTCGCATCCCCCGCTACGAGGCCATCGCCCGCCGCTACGGCTGCACGGTCACCACGCGGGAGCTGGAGCAGGTGCGCGACGAGCCGGACTTCCTGGAGCTGGTAGCCTCCAAGCTGGAGGGAGGGCCCTGAGATGCCCCTGGTGGCCCACTCGGACCTGCCCACCTTCGAGCGCCTGCGCCAGGAGGGGGAGACCGTCCTGCCCAAGGACCATGCCCTGCACCAAGACATCCGGGAGCTGCACATCGGGCTGCTCAACATGATGCCCGACGCGGCCCTCGCGGCTACAGAGCGGCAGTTCTTCCGCTTGGTGGGGGAGAGCAACCAGATCGCCCAGTTCTACGTCCATCCCTTCACCCTGCCGCAGCTCGAGCGCGGCCCCGAGGGGCAGGCCCACGTGGAGCGCTACTACGAGCGCTTCGAAGACCTGCAGCGGGAGGGGCTGGACGCCCTGATCATCACCGGGGCCAACGTGGTGGGCCCGGAGCTGGCCGAGCAGCCTTTCTGGGAGCCCCTCATCGAGATCATCGACTGGGCCTACGAGCACGTCACCTCCATCTTGTGCTCCTGCCTGGCCACCCACGCGGTGCTCCAGTTCCGCTACGGGCAGAAACGTCGCCCCCTGGGCTTCAAGCGCTGGGGGGTCTACAGTCACCGGGTGGTGGACCGCCAGCACCCCTTGGTGCTGGGGGTGAACACCCGCTTCGACGTCCCCCACTCGCGCTTCAACCAGATCGACCGGGAGCAGTTCGAGGCCGCGGGCCTGCCCATCTTGGCCGAGAGCGAGACCGCGGGGGTGCACCTGGCCGTGAGCGAGGACGGCTTCCGCATCGTCTTCTTCCAGGGTCACCCCGAGTACGACACGGTGAGCCTACTCAAGGAGTACAAGCGGGAGGTGACCCGCTTCGCCTTGGGCGAGCGGGAGGACTACCCCCCTTTTCCCGAGCACTACCTGGGCCTGCGGGCCCAGGCCATCCTGGAGGAGTACCGGGACCGTCTCCTGGGGGCCCTGGAGCGGGGTGACCCTCCCCCGGAGTTCCCCGAGGCCCTCATCGCCCCCACCCTGGACAACACCTGGCACGATACCGCCGAGGCGGTGGTCAACAACTGGCTGGGCAAGATCTACCAGGTTACCCACCACGACCGCCGCCTGCCCTTCGCCGAGGGCGTGGACCCCGCCGATCCCCTGGGCCTACGCCGCTGAGGGGAGCGGCCTTGAGGCCGAGGGCCGGGGGTGGACAAGCGTCCGGGCCAGGCTATCATTCGCCCACGCCCCCGCGCGGGGGGCCGAGACAGGAGCCCACGAGCAGGACGATGAGCGAGGAAGGCTACTGGTTCGGCTACCTGGAGGCCGGCCCCAAGAGCGCCCCGGTCCTGATGGACGAGCGCCTCGCCACCAGCACCGGCAACCCGGCCACGCGCTACCTGTACAACCTGGCCCGGGACCAGATCCTGGAGTACAAGTGGGAGGTGGTGCAGCCCAAGCTCCGGCCCCTCAAGCCCGAGGAGCAGGAGCTCGCCGAGCGCCTCAAGGCGGGCTACGAGGAGGCCCGCAAGGCCTTCTCGCCCCGCGGGGTGCCCACTGCCCCGCCGGCGGGCACCGCCGAGCCCCCCACCGCCCAGCCGGGCGAGGAGGAGGCCGAGGGCCTGGAGGACGAGGAAGCTCTGGACGAGGTGGCTGAGCTGGACGCGGCCGATCTCGAGGCCGAGGTGCTGGAGGAGGACCTGGGCCTGGAGGAGGGGGACGAGGCCGACGAGGAAGAGGAGCTCTAGGCCGCCGCACGCCTTGGCCCTGCTCTGGAGCCGCACGCGCGAGGGCCGGCGCTACGAGCTGCGCCGCGCGGGGGGTACCGTGCGGCTCTACACCGACGGGGTCTGCCACAGCCAGCACCATCCCCGGCGCCTCTTCACCGGCCGGGTGTGGGACCTCCTGGCCCTGCCCGCCTTCCTGATCGATCCCCCGCCGCGGCGGGCCTTGGTCCTCGGGGTGGGCGGAGGCTCGGTGCTCCTGATCCTACGCCGCCTCTTCCCCAGCATGGCCCTCGTGGGCGTGGAGCAGGACCCCGTGCACCTGGAGGTGGGCCGGCGCCACTTCGGCCTGCGGGGCTCGGGGCTGCGCCTGCACCGGGCCGAGGCCCGCGCCTGGGTCGCGCGACACCTGGCTGCCTCCGAGGGCCTACCCTTCGATCTGGTGGTGGAGGACCTCTGCGGCGGCCGGGGAGTCCCGGAGCGTGCCGTGCCGGCCTCTGACGCGGCCTGGCTGGGCCGGCTGCTCTCGCTGCTGCGCCCGGGCGGGGCCCTGGTGCTGAACTGCCTCTCCCGGGAGGAGCTGGCCAGCTGTGCCTGCCTGCGGGACGGGCGGCTGCGCCGGCGCCTGGCCGCGGCCCTGCGCCTCCAGGCTCCCTATGAGGAGAACGCCGTGGGGGCCTTCCTGCGCAAGGGCGGCCCGCCTGTGCCCGACCCCGGCGCCCTGCTCCGGCGCCGGCTGCGCCAGGCCGGCCTGGACCCCGCCCGCCGGGCCACGGGACTGCGCCTGGCCACCCGGCGGCTGCTCTAGCCGGCCAGCAGGAAGTCCCGTCCCTCCACCCAACCGCGGGCGGCGAGCTCGGCCCGCATGTGGGCCCGGGCGTCCTCGCGCCGCACCGCTCCCAGGGCGCTCCAGCGCCCGGGCTCTTCCACGGCCTCCACCGGCAGCACCGGCCGGCCCCGTTTGGTCCCGCCCACCTTTCGGGGATCGACGTCCACGAAGGCCGCCACCCGGACCCCTGCCGCCACCAAGGCGTCGTGGAGGCGGCCGGCGTACCGGCCCGCTCCCCAGAGCAGGAAGGGCCGGCGGGCCAGCGGGGAGCGGGCCAGGAAGTGGGCCCGGGCCCGCAGGAAGGCCGCCTCCGAGCAGCGCGGGTCCCGCCGGGAGAGCCGCCCCGGCCCGTCCCGCCAGCGCAGCAGCACCCCCTCCGGCTTGGCCATGGGCACGCCCGCCTCTCGGGCCCGCAGCCAGAGATCGTAGTCCTCGGCCCAGGGCACCGCCCGGTAGCCTCCCAGGCGGCGCAGCACCGCCAGCCGCAGCACCGCCGTGGGATGGGGGATGGGGCTCTCCACGAAGGCCTCCCGGGCGATGGCCTCCGGCTCCCGCAGGCCGTTGACCCAGCGCTGGTAGCGCCGGTAGCCCGGCCCCACGGGGCCGTCCTCGCGGAAGATCGCCACCTCGGCGCCCACCACGCCCAGCTCCGGACGCGTCTCCAGCAGGGCCACCTGCCGCTCCAGGCGCTCGGGATGGGACCAGTCGTCGTCGTCCATGCGGGCCAGGTAGGGCCCGCGCGCGGCTGCTGCCGCCGTCCGGAGGGCGGCCACGATGCCCCGGCCCCGGGAGCGCAGCAGGCGCAGCCGGGGATCCCGGGGCAGGCCCTCCAAATCCGGGCTGCCGTCGGCTACCACCAGCAGCTCCAGGTCGGCCAGGGTCTGCTCCAGGATGCTGCGGCAGGCGGCCCGCAGCCAGGGCCCGCCCCGGCAGGTGGGCAATGCCACGGAGACCAGCGGGGCCATAGCTCCATGCTAGGGCGGGCCC
>WFXX01000123.1 GCA_015490395.1 Gammaproteobacteria bacterium
CTGACCTGATTCACGCACTTCCTCAGCGGGGCGCGGCGAAGCCGGGCTTGCGCCGCGGCGGCAGCAGGCCCGCCTCAGCCAAGCGCGCGTGGATCTCCTGGGGCGGTAGCTTGCTTACGTCCTTGGGCATCTCCCGGACCTCGATGCCCTCGTGAGGCGGCACCGCCATGGCCTCCCGGAGCATCCCCAGCATGCGGGGCTCGGCGGCCACCACCAGCACCCGGGCCTTGTGCCGGCGGGCCCACGCCAGGGCCTGCTGGGCCACCTCCCGGGCGAAGCGGCGCTTGTACTCGTCCACGTGCTGCTCGCGGTGATCGTCGTAGCCGTGGGCCGGGCCGCCAGCAGGGGCCTGGTTGCGCCCGGTCTTGGCCTCGGTCCAGGCCTCCCGCCCCGGGATGTCCGGCTCGGTGCTCACCAGGTCCATGGTGCCCTCCACCAGGTTGGGCCCAGACTCCAGCTCCGGATGCTCCACGGGCTCGAGCGCGAAGAAGCGTGCCCGAGTTCCGTCCAAGGTCACTACACAGTAACCGTTGTTGTTCATCTCCGCTCCGCTCAGCAACCGATCCTAGAGAGCAGCCTCTCGAGGCCCAAGACCCCAGGCTCTCCCAACCCGGCCTCAGAGGTATCCCAGCAGGTAAAGCAGGCTCAAGAGGGCCCCCACCCCGGACAGGAGCATAACTCCCAGGATCATGATGGCAAAGAAGGCCCGCACCGGCGCGCCGCAGGCTCAGCCGCCTGCCTCCGACCCAGCCTGCCCGCCGGGGCGGTCTCCCGCCCCACCCTCCTCCCCGGGCGCCGGCTCCGGCGCCCCGGTCTCGGGTAGCTCGCGCAGGGCCTCCAGGGGGGCCTGGCAATGCGGGCAATAGCTGCGCAGGGGCGGCTCCTCGGAGCTCTGCAGGACAATCTCGAAATCCCGGCCGCAGGCCGGGCAGGTCCCGGTGAGCCGCTCCGTGGAGCGCTCCCGGCGATAGCGGAGGAAGCCCACCACGGGGCCGGCGATCAGGAAGCCCGGCACCAGCACGAAGTGGGCGATGGGGATGGGGATGCTGAGCAGGGCCAGCCCCCAGGCCACGCCGCAGGCCACGGCCGCGCGCCGCATGCGCTCCTGGGGGCCGTAGACGGCGACGTGGAGCACGCCCTCCCCCGTACGGTCACCACTGCGCACATAGACCTGCTGCTCCTCCGTGGCCATGGCCCGTGCCTCCCGCGCCCCTCCTCCCACTCGCCGCCCATGGAAGGTAAGGGGCGGTAGCATAGCACAGCCCGTCCGTCCCACGGCCCTCCGGCTTGGGTCATCCCCCGCACGGCCGATAACAAGCCGTGAGCACAAGGCTTTCCGGTCGTGGCGGGGAGGAGCGCGTTCCGGTGCAGACCGCAGAGAAGGACAGGCTGACCCTGCGGGGGGCCCTCGCGCGGCTGCTGCGCCTGGCCCTGGCTCTGGCGACGGTCGCCGCCGCCATGCTGCTGGGGGCCGCCTTCCTGCTGCCGTTGGCCGTGGATACCCAGGCCCTGCGTCGTGGCTTGGAGGAAGCCGCCAGCCGCCTCACCGGCCTGGAGGCCCGTCTCGAGGGGACGGTGGCCCTCACCGTCTTTCCGGAGCTGGCCCTACGGGTGGAGCAGCTGCGCCTGGCCACCCCCGGGGCCGGGGAAACCGGCGAGCCGCTCCTGGAGGCCCACGGCCTGATCTTGGAGCTGCAGGCGCTGCCCCTGCTGCTCCGCCAAGAGGCCGAGGCGGTGGGATTGCGCCTTTCCCGGCTACGGCTGGCCCCCCCTGGGGCCTGGCAAGGGCGGCCTCCCTGGGGAGCCCTGGAGGGCCTACCGCTGCCCCGCTTGGAGGTAACCCGCCTCAGCCTGCCCCTGGAGCGTGGCCTGGCGCTGGCTGGGCGGCTGAAAGGGCACCGTCAAGGGCGTGCTTGGCAGGTTTCCCTGGGCGGGGAGCTAGCCTGGCAGGGCGGGCAGCGGCCCCTGCGCCTCGAGGCGCGCCTGGAGCCGGAGGCAGACAGGCTGGCTGTCCACGCCTTGAAGGGGCAAGCGGGCGAGGACCTCCGAGTGGAGGCAACGGCCCTGCTCTTGGCGAGCGGGCACTGGCGTGCAGAAGGGCTGCGGTTCACAGGGCCGGGCGGCCTGGAGGTCTCCGGCCGGCTACGGGTCCGGGACGAGGGGGCCCAGGTGGAGGCCCGCTTTCGGGCCAGCGCCAGGAGCCTGCGTGCCCTGCTCCGCGCCTTTGGGCTGGCCGCCCCCGCCACCCGGGACCCCGAGGCCTTGGGCCGGACAGCCCTGGAGGGCCGCCTGCAACGACAGGCTGACGGATCCTTCCTGCTCGATGCCACGCGGTTGCGGCTGGACGACAGCACCGGAAGCGGCAGGTTGGAGCTCGTCGCCCTCGCCCCCCCGACGGGCCGGCTGGAGCTGGAGCTCGACCGGCTGGAGCTGGAGCGCTATCTCCCTCCGGCTGAGATCCCCCTAACTCCGCCGCCTCGGGCGCGGCTGAACGGCCGGCTACGGGTGGAGAAGCTGGTGGTGGGAGGGCTGGTCCTCCGGGGGCTGGAGGCCCCCTGGCGCTGGCAGGAGCGGCGGCTGCGCCTGCGCCCCGTGGAGGCGGAGGCCGCAAGCGGGCGCCTGCGGGCCGACGTGGAGCTGGGCCCGGCCACCACCAGCCGGACGGGCGGGGACGCTCCCCCCGGCCTGCGGCTGCGCCTGGAGGCCGGCCTCCAGGAGATTCGCTTCGAGCACCTGCCCTGGACCCCCTGGCTGGCCGGTGGGGGGCGCCTGCTGGCCCTGGTGCAGGGGGAAGGGGGCACTGCCGCCGACTTGGTCCGGGAGCTGGCCGGTGAGCTCCGCTTGGACGTCTGGAGCGGTCGCTTTCCCAAGCTGCCCCTGGATCGCCGCCTGAGGGAGGCCTTCCGGGGGCTGCTGGAGGAGGCGGGCCGGTCCGCCGCGGCCCTCCGCCCGGGCGGGGCAGACACCCCCTTCCGCCGCCTGCGCCTGCGCGCTAGGCTGCAGGCAAGGATGCTGGAGCTGCACCGGGTGGACCTGCTGCAGGCGTCGCTGGAGCTGCGCGGGCGGGGGCGCTGGACCCCGGGGGAGGCG
The DNA here is from genome assembly GCA_015490395.1 of Gammaproteobacteria bacterium. Taxonomy (GTDB): domain Bacteria; phylum Pseudomonadota; class Gammaproteobacteria; order DRLM01; family DRLM01; genus S141-70. The sequence continues at coordinate 3,091 of WFXX01000123.1, forward strand.
GCCGTGCTGGAGCTGGAGGCCCGGCCCGCTGGCCGCTTGGCCGAGGCCCTGGGCCCACAGGCGGCCAAGGTGAGCGTGCCGGTCCGCCTGCGCCTGCGCCCGAGCCGCCGCCTGGAGGTGGAGGCCCTAGAGCTGGAGCTGGGGCCTGCCCGGGCGGCGGCCCGCACGGCCCGCCTGGGGGGAGCGCTGCGCCGCCAGCTCTGGGCCCTGTATCCGATGCTGCCGGTGGGCGGCCGGAGGCCGTCACCGGAGGCAGGGCGCAGGCCGCTCCTACAGCTGGAGGAAGCGGCGCTCCAGGTGCTGCGGTGAGCGAAGCGGCCTCCCAGCCGGGGCCGGCCCCGGCGCCCGTGGTGCCCGGGGAGCGGGTACGCGCCTTCCGCCGCCGGCTGCTCGCCTGGTGGCGGCGGCACGGGCGCAAGGACCTGCCCTGGCAGCAGGAGCCCACCCCCTACCGGGTCTGGGTCTCGGAGGTCATGCTCCAGCAGACCCAAGTGGCCACCGTCCTGCCCTACTACCTCCGCTTCCTGGAGCGCTTCCCGGACCTGCGCGCCCTGGCCGCCGCGCCCCTGGACGAGGTGCTGCATCTCTGGAGCGGCCTGGGCTACTACGGCAGGGCCCGCCGCCTGCACCAGGCCGCCCGGGAGGTCGTGGCCCGCCACGGCGGGGAGCTGCCCGACGACGAGGCCGAGCTGGCTCGGCTGCCGGGCATCGGCCCCTCCACGGCCGCCGCCATCCAGGCCCTGGCCCGGGATCGGCCCGCGGCCATCCTGGACGGCAACGCCCAGCGGGTCCTGGCCCGCCTGGAGGCGGTGCAGGGCTGGCCGGGCGCCTCGCCCGTGCGCCGCCGGCTCTGGGCCATCGCCCGGGCCTACGCCCAGGGCCGCAGCGGCAGGCGCTACACCCAGGCCCTCATGGACCTGGGGGCCACCCTCTGCACCCCCCGGGCCCCGGCCTGCGACCGCTGCCCGGTGGCCGGCCTCTGCCGTGCCCGGGCCGCGGGCCTCCAGGAGGAGCTGCCCGCGCCGCCCCCGGGCAGGCACCTCCCCTTGCAGCGGACGCAGATGCTCCTGCTCTGCCGCCGGGGCCGGGTGCTGCTGCTGCGCCGCCCCCCGGCGGGGCTGTGGGGCGGACTCTGGTCTCTGCCCGAGGCACCCCCGGAGGCGGACCCCTTGCGCTGGTGCCGCGAGCAGCTGGGCTGGGAGGCCGCGGGCCGGCCTTGGCCGGCCCTGGTGCATCCCTTCAGCCACTTCCGGCTGGAGATCCGCCCCTGGCTGCTGGAGGCCCGCCGGGAGACGGGGGGCAGGCTGCGGGAGGGCGGCGAGGCCCTCTGGTACAATCCTCTTCAGCCGCCGGCCCTGGGGCTCCCCACCCCGGTGGCCCGCCTCCTGCGACGCCTGGAGGCGGAGGCCGGCGACCCAGCCCATCCGAGGGAAAGGTGAGCACACCGTGAGCCCTGCCGATCAGGTCCGCATGGTCCACTGCGTCAAGCTGGGCCGGGAGGCCCCGGGCCTGCCGCGCCCGCCCTACCCCGGGGAGCTCGGGCGGCGCATCTACGAGCAGGTCTCCCGGGAGGCCTGGCAGCTCTGGCTGCGCCACCAGACCATGCTCATCAACGAGTACCGCCTGAGCGCCCTGGACCCCAAGGCCCGCAAGTTCCTGGAGGAGGAGATGGAGAAGTTCCTCTTCGGGGAGGGCTCCCGGCCTCCCGAGGGCTACGTGCCCCCCAAGGATTCCTGAGGCGCCGCCCGGGAGCGACGGCCCGGGGGCCCAGGGGTCGCAAAGGAAAGGGGGCCCGCGGGCCCCCTTTCTCGCGCACAACCCTTGGAGCGTCCGTCGTCAGAGCTCCTGGGCGTGCTTGGCCAGGTACTCGGCCACCCCCTCGGGGGTGGGCTTCATGGCCTCCTTCCCCGGCTCCCACTCCGCGGGGCAGACCTCGCCGTGCTTCTCCACGTACTGCAAGGCATCCACCATGCGCAGCATCTCGTCCACCTCGCGGCCCAGGGGCAGGTTGTTCACCACCTGGTGCTGCACCACGCCGTCCCGATCGATGAGGAAGGAGGCGCGCAGGGCCACCCCGTCGGGATGCTCCACCCCGTAGGCTCGGGTGATCTCGTGCTTGATGTCAGCCACCAGGGGGAAGCCGATGGGTCCGATGCCGCCCTTCTCCACCGGCGTCTCCCGCCAGGCGTGATGGGTGTACTGGGAGTCGATGGACACGCCCACCACCTCCACGTCCCGCTCCTTGAACTTGGCCAGGCGGTGGTTGTGGGCCAGGATCTCGGTGGGGCAGACAAAGGTGAAGTCCAACGGATAGAAGAACAGGACCACATACTTACCCTTGAGGTCCGAGAGGCGGAAGTCCTCCTTGATGCTGCCGTCCGGCATCACCGCCGGGGCGACGAAGTCTGGAGCCTGTCGGTTGACCAGTACCATCGGGAACCCCCCTTTTTGTTGCGGGAACTCAAACGCTTAGCCGATCTTTAGACCATGTCCAAACTGTAGCGGAAGGGCGAAGGAC
>WFXX01000124.1 GCA_015490395.1 Gammaproteobacteria bacterium
CCGGCAAGCCGGCCGTTTGCGGCTGGCGCCGCGCGGGGACCATCTGGAGGCCTATCTGCCCGTGACCGTGGCCCCGTCCCCCGAAGAGCCGCGGGAGCCCTATCAAGGGCTCATCTATCTCTCCTATGACCTGAGGCCCGGCCTCGCTGAGGCCAGAAGCTTGCTGGGCCAGGAGCTGCGCTCCCTGCTGCCGGCCGCCGTCCTCGCCCTGGGCCTGGCCTGGTTCTTCTTCCACCGCTACCTGCGGCGGCCCCTGCGCATCCTGGAGGCTCACACCCGGGAGCTGGCTACCGGCCGCTTCCGGCCGGTGCCGGTGCGCGGTGAGGGCGAGCTGGCCCGCTTGGCCCGGGCCTTCACCGAGATGGGCCAGCGCCTGGAGCGCACCCTGGCCCGCCTGCGGCGGGAGGAGGCCCGCTACCGGGGGGTGCTCCAGGCCCTCCAGGACGGGGTCTTCCTGGCCCGCGACGGCCGCTACGTGGACGCCAACGAGGCCTTCTTCCGGCTCCTCGGCAGGCCCCGGGAGGAGGTGCTGGGCCGGCCCATCGGCAGCTTCTCACCCCCAGCCCAGCCGGACGGGGCCCATTCCCTGGAGCGGGCCCAGCACCTGGTGCGCCAAATCATGGCCGGGCGGCCTGCCTCCCTGACCTGGACCGTGCAGCGCCCCGACGGGACGCTGGTGGAGGTGGAGGTCAATGCCTCCCGGCTGGACCTGGCCGGCGAGCCCCACCTGGTGGCCAGCGTGCGGGACGTGACCGAGCGGCGGCGCATCCAGAAGCAGGTGGAACGCCTGGCCTACTACGACCCCCTGAGCGGCCTGGCCAATCGCCGCCTCCTCCTGGACCGCCTGCGCCAAGCCTTGGCCCGGCTGCAGCGCGAGGGTCAGGGCGGCGCCGTGCTGTTCATCGATCTGGACCGCTTCAAGCCTCTCAACGACGCCCTGGGCCACCGGGCCGGCGACCGCGTGCTGCAGGAGACCGCCCGCCGCGTCCAGGCCCTGCTCCGGGAGGTGGACACGGTGGCCCGCCTCGGGGGGGATGAGTTCGTGGTCCTGCTCCCCGCCCTGGGCCGGGAGCCCGGCGAGATCGCCCGAGGCGCGCTGCGGGCGGCGGAGCGCATTCGCGCCGCCCTGCAGGAAGGCTATGGGGTGGACGGCCACCGCTTCCACCTCGGGGCCAGCATCGGGGTGGCTCTCTTCCCCCAGGACGGCCTGCGCCCGGAGGAGCTGCTGCACCATGCCGACGCGGCCATGTACCGGGCCAAGGCCCGGGGGCGGGGGAGCATCGCCTTCTACCACCCCAGCTTCCAGGAGGAGGCGGACGAGCGCCTGGCCCTGGAGCAGGGGCTGCGGGCAGCCCTGGAAAGCAGCGAGGGCCTGCACACCCACTACCAGCTCCAGGTGGACCGGGAGGGGCGGGTGGTGGCCACCGAGGCCCTGGCCCGCTGGCGTCACCCCAAGCGCGGCTGGATCCCTTCGGCCCGCTTCGTGGCCGTGGCCGAGGACTGCGGGCTGATCCTGCCCCTGGGGCGGCGGATGCTGGAGGAGGCCCTCGCCCAATGCGCCGCCTGGCGGCGGGCCGGCTGGGAGGCGCCCCAGGTGGCGGTGAACGTCAGCCCGGTGCAGTTCCGCCAGGCCGACTTCGTGGAGGAGGTGGCCGAGCGCCTGCGCCGTCACGGCCTGCCGCCGGGGACCCTGACCCTGGAGATCACCGAGCGGCTGCTGGTGGAGGACGCCGAGGAGACCGCCGCCCGCCTGCGGGACCTCAAGGCCCTGGGGGTGCGGCTTTCCGTGGACGACTTCGGCACCGGCTACTCCTCCCTGGCCTACCTGACCCGTCTGCCCCTGGACGAGCTCAAGATCGACCGGGCCTTCGTGGGGGACCTGGGCCGGGATCCGGACGACGAGGCCATCGTGGTGGCGGTGCTGTCCATGGCCCGGCACCTGGGCCTGACCGTGGTGGCCGAGGGGGTGGAGACCCCCGCCCAGGCCGCCTTCCTCCAGGCCCACGGCTGCCAGCGCTTCCAGGGCTTCCTCTACGCCCGGCCGGCGCCGGCCGAGGCCTTGGCCCGGCGGCTGCCGGCCCGGGGGCTGGATCAGCGGTAGAACAGCACCCGGCCGGGCCGGGGCCGCGGCCAGCGCCGGCGCAGGGCCTCGTAGGCCCCGGGGTGGTGCACCCAGCATCCCGTGCGGTAGCGGGCCCGGTGGGGGGAGAAGGCGCTCTTGAAGCGCAGCAGCCCATCGGCGGGATCCGGGCCGCGTCCCCCGCCCAGGTGGGCCCGGCGCAGACCTAAGGCCGCCCCCCGCTCGAAGGCCGCATCCAGCAGCAGGGTCGGCGCCCCCGCCGCGCGGCCCTCGGGGCGGTCGGCGGCCAAGTGGTATTCCAGGACCTCCCCCTCGGCCAGGAAGAGGGCCGCGGCCACCACCTGGCCCTCCGGATCCAGGACCACCCCCCGCAGGGCCGCCGGCCAGCGGGCCAGCGCCTCCAAGTAAGGCCGCGGGAAGCGGTACGCCGCAGCGGCCCCCAGGCGCTCCATGTGGGCCGCGTAGAGGGGGACGAAGGCCTCCAGGAAGGGCCCCGGGGCCCACCAGGCCACCCTCAGGCCCAGGCGCTGAGCCTTGCGCAAGGTGGTGCGGGCCCGGCCCTGGTAGGCCCCGCGCCAGCCCTCCGGCCCCGCCGCCAAGTCCACCCAGACGGTGTCCCGGTCCCCGCGCACCTCGCCCCCGTAGGCCTCGGCACCGGGCAGCAGGGGATGGAAGCGCAGGAACTCGGCCAGCACCCGGCGCTCGGCGCACCAGGCCCGGTGGGCCGCCCAGGCCCGCTCCAGGAAGCCCGGCGGCGGCGGCCAGGGGTGCACCAGGGGGCCGCCGTAGCCGTAGGGGGACTGCAGGTCCCGCCAGCCGGCCTCCCCCGCCTCCCCGGGCAGGGGCGCCACGTGGAAGCCGTGCCAGCACAGGGCCTGCCCCTCCCGGTAGAGCCAGCGCACGGGCCCGAGGCCCGGCTCGCGGAGGGCGTCGGCCTCCAGATAGGCCGGATGCAGGGCGGGTGCCCGGAGGGCGACGGGCAGGGCCTCCACCAGGGCCGCGGCCTCCGCCGCCCCCAGCTCCTCCACCCGCCCCTGGGGGCGGAGGGCCGCCCTCACGCCGGCCCCCCTCCGGGCAGCTCCCCGAAGGGGGCCTCCAGGGGCTCCTCGGCCGCGTAGGCCCGGGGCGCCGGCCGCCCCAGCAGGTCCCAGTAGAGCCAGGGGGGGCAGCCCCCCGCGGGCCGGCGCACCGCCAGGCTCTCCGGGGAGAAGGGCTCCCCGGCGGCGATGGGCCGGGCCGCCACCACCGAGCGCCGGGCCACCCGGCGGGTGTCGGCCTCCTCGGGGGCGCAGGCCTTGATCCCGTCGCCCAGGGCCGCCTCCACCTCCCGCACGCCCCGCACCAGCTCGGCCAGCTCCCGGGGCTCCAGGGAGGCGGCGTGGTCGGGCCCCCGCCGGCGCCGGTCCAGGGTGAGGTGCTTCTCCAGGACCGCCGCCCCCAGGGCCGCCGCGGCCAGGGGCACGCTCAGGCCCCGGGTGTGGTCGGACAGCCCCACCCGGGCGCCGAAGGCCCGGGCCAGGGTCCCCATGGCCCGCAGGTTCACCGCCTCCGGCGGGGCCGGATACTGGCTGGTGCAGTGCAGCAGGCAGACCCGGGCCAGGGCCCGCGCCCGCCGCTCCCGGTCCTCCCAGGCGGCCCGGAAGGCCGCCAGGGAGGGCAAGGGCACCTCCTCGCCCGCGGCCTCGGCGTAGCCGTGGGCCAGGGCCCCCAGGGCCCGCTCCACCTCCCCCAGGGAGGCCATGCCCGTGGACAGCAGCACCGGCAGCCCCGAGCGGGCCGCCTCCAGCACCAGCTGCAGGTTGTCCAGCTCCCCCGAGGGCAGCTTCAGGGCCTCCACCGCCAGCTCCTCCACCAGCAGGCGCAGGCTGGGCAGGTCGAAGGGCGTGGCCAGGAAGGCCACCCCCCGCAGCCGGCAGCGCTCCTGCAGCTCCCGGAAGGCCTCCGGCGGCAGCTCCAGGGCCCGGATGAGCTCCAGCTGGCCCCCCTCCCCGGTGGCCCGGCGCTGGTAGGCCGCCTTGGGGGCGGCCCGGGTGACCACCTCCTCGGCCCGGAAGGCCTGGAACTTCACCGCGTCCGCCCCCGCCTCGGCCGCCGCGTCCACCAGCTCCAGGGCCGCGGCCAGGGAGCCGTCGTGGTTCACCCCCGCCTCGGCCACGATCCACACCCGGGCCCCGCCCGGCCCCCCTGCGCTCCAGTCCGGCACGCTCACCGCAGCGCCTCCGTCACCGCAGCCTCTCCAAGTGATGGGCCACCCGGGCCGCCAAGCGGTCCACCTCCGCCGCCCCCAGCCGCTGGTCCACGGGCAGGGTCAGGATCCGCCGGCTGAGGGACCAGTCGGCCTCGAAGGCCCGGGCCTCCGGCTCCAGCTCCCAGTGCACCGGGCACCAGATGCGCTCCGCGGCCAGGGCCCGGCGCAGGGCCTCCCGCAGCCCCGGCTCGGCCAGCACCACCGGATAGCCCAGGGGCACCTCCCCCGGACCCAGGCCGGGGTGCAGGGGACGCAGGGGCGGCGCCGCCCCCCCGGGGAGCCGCTCCCGCAGCCGGGCGTGCAGCCGCCGCCAGTTGGCCCGCCGGCGGCGTCGGAAGCCCTGCAGGTCCAGCCGCCGCAGCAGCCAGGCCGTGGCCCAGGAGGCCCGTCGGGGCAGGGGATCCTCCTCCAGCAGCCCCTCGGCCTCCAGGGCCAGGGCCCGGGCCGCGTCGGGGTCGGCCGCGCGCAACCAGCG
>WFXX01000125.1 GCA_015490395.1 Gammaproteobacteria bacterium
GGGCCTTCGTGGGGCCGGGCTGCGTGCTGGAGGGCCCCTGCGTCCTGGGCGAGGACAGCCGCCTGGTGGCCCGGGTGACCGTGCTGCGCGGCACCCGCATCGGCCGGCGGGTGCTCGTCCACCCCGGGGCGGTGCTAGGGGCCGACGGCTTCGGCTTCGCCCGCGATGGTGCGCGTTGGGTGAAGGTGCCCCAGCTGGGCGGCGTGGTGGTGGGCGACGACGTGGAGATCGGGGCCAACACCACCATCGACCGGGGCGCGCTGGAAGACACCGTCATCGAGGAGGGGGTCAAGCTGGATAACCAGATCCAGGTAGCCCATAATGTGCGAATCGGCGCGCACACTGCTATCGCTGGCTGCACCGGGATCGCCGGCAGCGCCAGGATCGGCGCCCGCTGCACCATCGGCGGCGGCGTTGGCATCGTGGGGCACACGGAGATCGCCGACGACGTGCACATCACCGGCATGTCCTTCGTGGCGAGCTCCATCCACGAGCCCGGCGTCTATTCCTCCGGGACCCCTCTGGAGCCCAACCGCACTTGGCGCAGGAACTACGCCCGCTTCCGCCAGCTGGACGCCATGGCGCGGCGGCTGCGGGAGCTGGAGGAGCGGCTACGGAAGCTGGAGGAGAGCCGGCGGGGCGGGGCCTGAAGGTGCCGAGGGCAGACGAGAGGGAGGTGGCCATGGAGGCGGATGCCGAGGCGGGACGGGGCCTGGGAGGCGGGCAGGAGGCGCAGGGCGCCATGGACATCCAGGAGGTGCTGCGCTACCTGCCGCACCGCTATCCCTTCCTCCTCATCGACCGGGTGCTGTCCTGCGTGCCCGGCGAGTCCTTGGTGGCGGTGAAGAACGTCACCTTCAACGAGCCCTTCTTCACTGGCCACTTCCCCGCCCACCCCATCATGCCCGGGGTGCTCATCATCGAGGCCATCGCCCAGGCCACGGGCATCCTGGCTTTCCGCACTGCCGGGACCACGCCCGCCGAGGGCACGATCTATTACCTCGCGGCGGTGGACAACGCCCGCTTCAGGCAGCCGGTGGTGCCTGGCGACCGGCTGCGCCTGGAGGTGCGCCTGACGCGCGCCCTGCGGGGGGTGTGGATGTTCAGCGGCGAGGCCTCGGTGGAGGGGCGCACCGTGGCCAGCTGCGAGCTCAAGTGCGCCCGCCGGGAGCTCGGAACCTGAAGGGGGCGGGAGGCCCTTGATCCACCCCCGCGCCATCGTGGACCCGCGGGCCCGTCTAGCCGAGGGCGTGGAGGTGGGGCCCTACGCGGTCATCGGCCCCGAGGTGGAGATCGGCCCGGGCACCCGCATCGGTGCCCATGTGGTCATCAGCGGCCCTACCCGCATCGGTCGCGACAACCGCATCTATCCCTTCGCCTCCATCGGCGAGGCCCCCCAGGACAAGAAGTACGGAGGCGAGCCCACGCGCCTGGAGATCGGCGACCGCAACGTCATCCGCGAGTACTGCACCATCAACCGCGGCACCGTCCAGGGCGGCGGGGTGACCCGCGTAGGCGACGACAACTGGATCATGGCCTACGTGCACATCGCCCACGACTGCCGGGTAGGCAGCCACACCATCTTCGCCAACAACGCCTCCCTGGCCGGCCACGTGGTGGTGGAGGATCACGTGATCCTGGGCGGCTTCACGCTGGTGCACCAGTTCTGCGCCCTGGGGGCGCACTGCTTCACCGCCTTCGGCACCGGCCTGTCCAAGGACGTGCCCCCCTTCCTCATGGTCGCTGGCCATCCGGCCCGGCCGCACGGGCTCAACGTCGAGGGGCTGCGGCGCCGGGGCTTCCCCGCTGAGAAGTTGGCCGCCCTGCGCCGGGCCTACCGCATCCTCTACCGCAGCGGCCTAACGGTGCCGGAGGCCCTGGAGCGCCTGGGGCCCCTGGCCGCCGAGCACCCCGAGGTCCGGGCCTTGGCCGACTTCGTGGCCCGTTCCCGGCGGGGCATCGTGCGTTGAGCCCGGAGGCTGAGGCCGCGGTGGACCCCGGCGCACGGCTCCGGACGGCCTCCTCCGGGGCCGCCCCCCGTATCGCCCTGGTGGCCGCCGAGGCCTCGGGCGACCTGCTGGCGGCTTCCCTGGTGCGGGCCCTGCGGGAGCGCCTCCCCGAGGCCCGCTTCGAGGGGGTGGCGGGCCCGCGCATGCGCCAGGAGGGTGTGGTGCCCCTGGCCCGGGTGGAGGCGCTCTCGGTGATGGGCCTGGTGGAGGTGGCGGCGCGCCTGCCCGGGCTGTGGCGGCTGCGCCGAGGGCTCATCCGGCACTGGCGGCGGCGCCCGCCTGACGTGCTGGTGGGGGTGGACGCCCCGGACTTCAACTTGGGCTTGGAGGCGGCCCTGCGGCGGCGCGGGGTGCCCACCGTGCACTACGTGAGCCCCACCGTCTGGGCCTGGCGGCGCTACCGGCTGCGGCGCATCCGCCGGGCGGCGGAGCGGGTGCTCACCCTCTTCCCCTTCGAGACGGCCTGCTACGAGGCGGCGGGGATCCCCGCCCAGTGGGTGGGCCATCCGCTGGCCGATGCCGTGGAGCCTCTGGAGGGGGAGGCCCTGCTGGCGCGCCGCCGCCGGGCCCGGCGGGCCCTGGGCCTGGCGCCGGAGGGACCCGTCCTGGCCCTGCTGCCCGGGAGCCGGCGGGCCGAGGTGGAGGCCCTGGGGCCGGCCTTGCTGGAGGCTGCCGTCCGCTGCCGGCGGGCCCTCCCGGCCCTGGCGGTGGTGGCCGCCCCTGCCAACCCGGAGGGCCAAGCCTGGCTGGCCCGGGTCGGCGGACAGGGCCTGCTGGAGGGATTGCGGTGGGCCACCGGACGGGCCCACGAGGCCCTAGCAGCGGCGGATGCTGCCCTGGTGGCCTCGGGCACGGCCACCCTGGAGGCCTTGCTCCTGGGCTGCCCCCAGGCGGTGGCCTACCGCCTCAGCCCTTGGACCTGGCGCATCGTCCGGCGCCTGGTCCGTGTCCCCTATGCGGCTTTGCCCAACCTCCTGGCCGGCGAGCGCCTGGTGCCCGAGCTGCTCCAGGAGGCGGTCACCCCCGAGGCCCTGGCCGAGGCGGTGCTGCCCTTCCTCCGCGAGCCGGGACGTGCCGAGGGCTTGCGTCGTCGTTATCTTGAGCTTCACCGCCGCTTGCGCCGGGGAGCGGATGGGCGGGCGGCGGAGGCGGTGCTGGCGATGCTAGGGAGGCGGGCTCATGCCTGAAGGATTGCTGCTCAGCCATCCTGCCTGCGGACTCCACCACAACGGGCCAGGGCATCCCGAGCGGCCCGAGCGCCTGGAAGCGGTGCGCCAAGGCCTGGTGGCCGCGAGGCTTCTGGAACGGCTGCGGGAGGAAGAGGCCCCCCGCGCCCCACGGGCCTGGTTGGAGGCGGTGCACGAGACCCCCTACCTGGAGCGCCTGGAGCGGCTGGCGCCTCGGGAGGGTCTGGCCTGGCTGGACGCGGACACCGCCCTAGGTCCCCACAGCCTGGAAGCGGCCTGGCGCGCTGCGGGGGCGGCAGGGCGGGCGGTGGAGGCGGTGTTGGCGGGGGAGGCGCCTTTGGCCTTCTGCGCCGTGCGTCCCCCGGGGCACCATGCCGAGCGTGATGCCGGCATGGGTTTTTGCGTGCTCAACCACGTGGCCGTGGGGGCGGCCCGGGCCCTGGCTCTGGGCCTGGACCGGGTAGCGGTGGTGGACTTCGACGTCCACCACGGCAACGGCACCGAGGACATCTTCCGGGACGAGCCCCGGGTCCTCCTGGTCTCCAGCTTCCAGCACCCTTGGTATCCGGGGCGCGGCGGGCGGCGCGCGGGGCACCTGCGACCCCTGCCGCTGGCCGCCGGCACCGGAGGAGAGGGCTTTCGGGCCGCCTGGCAGGAGGAAGGCCTGCCTGCCCTGCGGGCCTTCCGGCCCGAGCTGGTGCTCTGCTCGGCCGGCTTCGACGCCCACCGACTGGATCCCTTGGGCGGGCTGATGCTGGAGGCCGCCGACTACGCATGGCTGGGGCAGGAGCTGGTGCGGGCCCTGCCCGGGGCGCGGGGCTGGGTGGCCGTGCTCGAGGGTGGCTATCACCTCCAGGCCCTGGCGGCCTCGGTGGCCGCCTTCGTGGGCGCCCTGCTCGAGGCCCTCGGCGAGGGAGCCTGAAGGCCGCCGGCTCCCGGATGGCGCCTTGGCGGGGATGCGGAGCCTGTGCTTCAATCCCCCGCCATGGGCGCGGATGGGATGCTCACGGCGGGGGTGGAC
>WFXX01000126.1 GCA_015490395.1 Gammaproteobacteria bacterium
CCCGCCCCGGTGGCTCCCAGGGACGCCGCCTCTCCCTGTGCTGGTGGAGAGGATGCTACGGGCTCCGCCGCCGCGGCGGCCTCCTTCCCCGGGATGGCTTGGGTGGCCGAGGCTGACGGTTGCGGCCCTTCCGCGTGCTCTGCCCCCGCTCGGTCCTCCGGGCCTGGGCCTGTCGCCGAGGTGGCGGCCGGGGCCGGGACGGGCCCCGTCGCCACCGGATTCAGGCCTCCTTCCTTCTCCGGACCTTCCGCCTCCGGGGCGACGGCGGCATCCGGGCCGGCCACAGGGAGCGGGGGCAGGGCGCCGCGCGGGAGCCCCCCTTGGCCGGCGCAACCGCCCAGGGCCAAGGCCAAGACCACCGGTCCCAGGGCTACGGGTCGACATCCGGGCCGGAGGCCCCCCCGTCGGTCCCCGGGGTTTGCACGCCTCCTCACGCCGCGACCGCCTCCTTTGGTTGTTGCTTCTTGGCGCACCGGGCTTCCGGCGGCCCCCTTAGGATCCGCGCCCGGGGCCGCCGGTGCAAGGACCGGTGTCGCAAGAGGCGGGCCTCAGCCTCGCCAGCGGTCCTTCCAGGCCCGGAGCGTGGCGAAGACCTCCAGGGTGGAGCCCAGGGGGCGGCCCGCCCAGCGCTCCACCGCCTCTCGCACCGCCGGCTCCCGGCAGCGTAGGAAGGGGTTGGTGGCTCGCTCCTCCGCCAGGGTCGAGGGCAAGGAGGGCCGGCCCTCCCGCCGCCAGGCGCGCACCCGCTCCAGGCGCTCCCGCAGGGCCTGGTTCCCCGGCTCCACCTCTAGGGCGAAGCGCAGGTTGGCCTCGGTGTACTCGTGGGCGCAGCAGACCCGGGTGCTCTCTGGCAGCGCGGCCAGCCGCTCCAGGGAGGCGTGGAGCTGGGCGGCGGTGCCCCCCAGAAGCCGGCCGCAGCCGCCTCCGAAGAGGGTGTCGCCGCAAAACAGCCAGTCGCCGCCGGAATCCGGGACAAGGTAAGCCACGTGTCCTGCGGTGTGGCCGGGCACCGCTAGCACCTCCCAGGGGGGGAGCCCCCCAGGCTCCAGGCGTTCCCCACCCGCCACGGGCCGGTCCAGGCCCGGGAAGGGCTCGCGGGCCGGCCCCCACACGGGCACGCCCAGCCGGCGCTTGAGCTCCGGCACGCCGCCCACATGGTCCCCGTGGTGGTGGGTCACCGCGATACCCGTCAGGCGCAGGCCCTCCGCCTCCAGGGCCCGCAGCACGGGGCCCGCCTCGCCGGGGTCCACGGCCACGGCCGCGCCGCCGCGGCCCGCGGCCAGCCAGATGTAGTTGTCCTGGAAGGCTGGGATGGGAAGGACGCGCATCGCCTGCCCTCCTGTGCGCTGTCGGCCGCCGATGCTGGCACCGTGCCCCCCGGCGGGTCAAATCAGGGCGGGTCCAGTCGTGCATGGGCAGGGCTGGGGGAAAGGGTGGCCGCCCGGGTGGCCGCCCGGTATCCTTGCCGGGCGGGCCCTTTCAGCTGGATCCGGGGATGGAGGCATGACGGAGGCCGGCGGGGAAGGCACGGTCAGGCCCCTGCGGGCTGGGTTGCGGGCTTGGCTGGCGGGTCCGGCGGGGAGGCGCCTGCTGGAGGAGGAGCGCCGGGTCCTGGATGAGGTCCTCCAGGGTCTGTTCGGCTACTACCTCGTCCAGCTGGGGGCGGCGCCCGAGGACCTGATAGCCGGCAGCCGGGTGCGCCACCGCTGGGTCCTGGACACCGGCCCCGGCGGGGGCGAGGGCGCACCCCATGCCTTGGCGCTCCCGGAGGCCCTGCCGGTGGGCACCGATCTGGTGGACGTGGTGCTCCTGCACCACGTCCTCGAGTTCTCGGAGGACCCCCATCAGGTGCTACGCGAGGTCGAGCGCGTGCTCATCCCCGAGGGCCACGTGGTGGTGGTGGCCTTCAACCCCTGGAGCCTCTGGGGCGGGTGGCGGTTGCTGCGCCGATCCTTCCGCCGGCAGGAGGAGGCGCCTTGGTCTGGTCGGTTCCTGGCCCCAGGCCGGCTCAAGGACTGGCTGGGGCTGCTCGGCCTGGAGCCGGTGCTGCTCCGGCCGGTGCTCTTCCGGCCCCCGGGCTTGGGGGAGGGGTTGGCCCGGCGGATGGCTCCGGTGGCTCGCTGCGCCGAGCGGTGGACCCCCTTCCTGGCAGGGGTCGCGGTGCTGGTGGCCCGCAAGCGGGTGGCTACCCTCACGCCCATCCGACCTCGCTGGCGGCCCCGGCGCAGCCTCCTGCCGGTGGCGCGTCCCAAGGTGGCCAGGCCCACCGCCTCGGCCCAGGAGGGGCGCGGGTGAAGGAGAGGGCGATCGGCCAGGAGGTGGTGCGCATCTGGACCGACGGGGCCTGTCGCGGCAATCCGGGCCCTGGGGGTTGGGGCGCCGTCCTCCGCTACCGGGACCGGGAGCGGGAGCTGTACGGGGCCGAGGCCTGCACCACCAACAACCGCATGGAGCTGCTGGCGGCCATCCGAGCCCTGGAGGCCCTGCGTCGCCCTTGCACCGTGGAGCTCACCACCGATTCCCAGTATCTGCAGAAGGGCATCGCCGAGTGGCTGCCCCGTTGGAAGGCCCGGGGCTGGCGCACGGCCGACCGTCGGCCGGTGAAGAACGCTGAGCTGTGGCAGCGCCTGGAAGAGCTGGCCTCTCGGCACCGGGTGCGCTGGCGCTGGGTGCGGGGCCATGCGGGCCATCCGGAGAATGAGCGGGCCGATGCCCTGGCCAACCGGGCCATTGACGAGCTGCTGGACGGTGGCCGGCAGCGAGGGGGGAGGGCGTGCTGAGCCAGGTGGGAGTCCCATGAGGCAGGTGGTGCTGGATACCGAGACCACAGGCATGGACCCGGCCCAGGGGCACCGGATCATCGAGATCGGCTGCGTGGAGCTCCTCCACCGGCGCCCCACGGGGCGGCATTTCCATCGCTATCTCCGCCCCGACCGGGCTGTGGACCTGGGCGCCCTGGAGGTGCACGGCATCACCGATGCCTTCCTGGCCGACAAGCCCACCTTCGCCGAGGTGGTGGAGGAGTTCCTGGCCTTCGTGAAGGGTGCGGAGGTGATCATCCACAACGCCCCCTTCGACGTGGCCTTCCTCGACCACGAGCTGCAGCTCCTGGGCGGGCGCTACGGGCGCTTCGAGGACCATTGCCGCGTCTTCGACACCCTGGCCCACGCCCGGCGCCTCCACCCCGGCCAGCGCAACAGCCTGGACGCCCTCTGCCGCCGTTATGGGGTGGACAACAGCCGGCGGGAGCTGCACGGCGCCCTGCTGGATGCCCAGATCCTGGCCGAGGTCTACCTGGCCATGACCGGGGGCCAGGCCAGCCTGCTGGCCGGCCTGGAGGAGGAGGCCCCCCGGGCCGCGGCCCGCGCCCGGCGGCCCCGGCGGCGGGAGGGCCGGCCGCCCCTGCGGGTGATCCGGGCTGGGGAGGCGGAGCTGGCGGCCCACCGCCGCTATCTCGAGCGGCTGGAGGAGAGCGGTCGGGAGGGCTGCCTGTGGCTGCGGCTGGAAGGGACCGGCGAGGGGGCCTGAGCCCGGGGGGCTGTGCTATAGTCG
>WFXX01000127.1 GCA_015490395.1 Gammaproteobacteria bacterium
GGGCGGCCAGGAGGCGGCGGCGGGCGGCGGGCCAGGCCGCCAGGGCCGCCCCCCCGGCCAGGGCCCAGGCCAGGGCGGCCAGGGCCGGCAGGCCCAGGGCCGCGGCCCCTGCCCCGTGCAGGGCTAGGGCGGCGGCCCAGGTGCGGGCCCGGAGGCGGTGATAGGCCAGGACCCCCAGGAGGGCCGGCAGGAGGAGGGTCCAGAGCAGGGCCACGGGCCGGTGCCGGCGCCCTCAGGCGTCGGCCTCCTTGCTGGGGCCCGAGGCCAGGCGCAGGGCCGGCGCCGGCGCGGGCACGAAGCAGTCGTCGGGCCCGTTGCAGATCACCCCCTCCTCGTCCCAGGGGAGGTGGCGGTACAGCCCCAGCTCGTCGAAGCCCAGCGGCGGGTACTTGACGATGTCGAAGTAGGGCGAGCAGTCGAAGTCCCGGGGGGTGTAGAGGCGGGTGTTGCGCGGGTACAGGCGCAGCCGCCCCTCCCCGTCCCGGCGTAGCACGGGCAGGATGGGGAAGCGCACGTGGGCGAAGGCGGCGGCGATCATGGAGGAGCAGACCGTGCGGGTGGGGATGCCGGGGTGGTATTCCAGCAGGCTGGAGCGCCAGCGCCTGGGCAGGATGGTGTAGGGGGCCAGGAGCCGGGCCAGGTCCAGGAGCTGGCGCACGTCATAGTCGGTGCCCAGGTGCCGGGCGGCGAAGGCCACCACCCGGTGGGCGTCGCGCCGGGCGAGGCCCCGGGGCCGGCAGATGCGCAGGTGCTCGCCAGCGTACTTGGTGAGGGGCTTGAGCACGGTGCCCTCGCCCAGCAGGGCCTCGATGACCACCTGATCGTGGGGATCGCCTCCGTAATGGCGCTCCAGGCGCCGGCGCAGCCCCGGGTCCTCCACCTCGGCGATGCGGCCCACGTAGAGGGCCGCATGGGTCCAGGGCGATTGGGTGATGGCCTTGATGACGTGGCTGATGCGGCTGCGGCCCTCCACCAGGAGGACGTCGGCGGGCCGGATCTCCGCCCGCAGGCGCTCGAAGTCGCTGAGCAGGGGCTCGGGCAGGGGGTCGACGTCGCGCACCAGCCAGGCGGTGATCCGCCTAGCCAGCCAACGTCTCGGTCCCCAGCCTCGGACATCCACGCGTCGCCTCCTCGGCCTTTTCCTGCCTGCCCACTCGTATTAGACGGCCGGAAGGGACGGTTGCTTGAGCGCCCCTTCTGGCTGCGAGGGCGCGGCGGCCTCAGGGTCTGGCCCCGGAGGCCGATACGGGGGGAGGTTTTTCCCGCCTCGAGCCGAGAGGAGCCGCGAGCCGTGCCGCCGCCTACGCCTGATGCCGACGCCGCCTCCCAGCCTTCCCGGCAGCAACCCTCACAGGAGCGCCGCCGCCACGAGCGGCGGGCCCTCGGCGCCGAGGAGCCGGGGCTGTTCCGCCTGGAGCTACCGGGACGGAGCCTGCCCCTGGAGCGGGTCCGGGACGTGTCCGTCTCCGGCTGCGGGGTGGAGACCCCGGAGCCCCTGCCCGCAGGCGGCGAGGTGCGCCTGTGCTTCCAGACCCCGGACCTGGCCTTGGTGGTCCGGGCCCGGGTGATGTGGTGCGAGCCCGCCCCCGGCGGCGGCCGTCATGAGGCGTACTGGGCCGGCCTGCGCTTCGAGGCCGCGGACCCCCATCACAGCGTGCTCATGTTCATGGCCCTGCGGCGCTGGCTGGACGACTTCGCCTGAGGGGCCGTCTCCCCGCCGGCCCTCAGGGCCACGCCGCCGGCTCCTTCAGGGGCCCGGCGCTCACCACCCGGTTGCGGCCGCAGGCCTTGGCCTCGTACAGGGCCCGGTCGGCCCGGCCCACCAGCAGGGCACCGTCCGGCGCCGGGCCTCGGGCCGGCTCGTAGGTGGCCGCCCCGATGGAGACGGTGACCGGGAAATGCCCGCCTCCCGGGGCCGGGAAGCGGGAGCCGGCCACCGCCCGGCGCACCCGCTCGGCCACCTCCCGGGCCTGGCGGGGGCCGCTGCGCGGCAGCAGGGCCGCGAACTCCTCGCCCCCGTAGCGGGCCAGCACGTCGCTGCCGCGGAGCTGGCCCCGGATGAGGGCGGCCACCTGGCGCAGCACCGCATCGCCGGTCAGGTGCCCGTGGGTGTCGTTGACCCGCTTGAAGTGGTCCACGTCCACCAGCAGGCAGGACAGGGGCTCACCGCTGCGGGCCGCCCGCTGCAGCTCCTCCTGCAGCCGCTGGTCGAAGTAGCGGCGGTTGCTCACCCCCGTGAGGGTGTCGGTGAGCCCCAGGCGCTGGAGGCGCTCCAGGTTGACCGCGTTCTCCAGGCAGATGGCCACCACCGCCGCCAGGTGCTCCATGAAGTCCGTGCGCACCCCCTGGACGAAGCGGTCGGGGTTCTGGCTGCCGATGTTCAGGCTGCCGATGAGCCGGCCGTGGCGCACCAGCGGCAGCAGGGCCACGCTGCGCAGCGGCGGGCAGCCCCGGCCTAGGGCCGGGGCGAAGAGCCGGGCGTGGTAGCGGGGCCGGTA
>WFXX01000128.1 GCA_015490395.1 Gammaproteobacteria bacterium
CCCCTCCTCAGCCCGCCACGGCCTCCCCCGCGGCCTGCTCCAAGCGTCCCTCCAGGGTCCGGAGCAGGGCCTTGAAGGAGCGGGCAAAGGCATCCACCCCCTCCTCCTCCAGGCGGTCGGTGACCGCCTCCAGGTCCACTCCCGCCTCGGCGATACGGGCCAGGTGGGCCTCGGCCTCTGACATCCCCTGCGTGAGGGTGGGGGCCACCCGACCATGCTCCTTGAAGGCCCGGTAGGTGGCGGGGGGCACCGTGGTGACGGTGTCCGGCCCGATGAGGGCCTCCAGGTAGTGCACGTCGCTCAGGCTGGGGTCCTTGGTGCCGGTGCTGGCCCAGAGCAGCCGCTGGGGGGCGGCCCCGGCGGCGGCCAGACGGCGCCAGCGCTCACCTCCGGTCCACTCCAGGAAGTGGCGGTAGGCCATCTTGGCGTTGGCGATGGCGGTGCGCCCCAGCAGCCCCTCCTGCCGGGCCACTTCTCCCAGGCGGTGGCGGAGGAAGCGGTCCACCGCCGTGTCCACCCGGGAGACGAAGAAGCTGGCCACCGAGCGCACCGCCGCCGGATCCTCCCCCCGGGCCATGCGGTCCTCCAGGCCCGCCATCCAGGCCTCGGCCACCCGCCGGTAGCGGTCCACGGAGAACAGCAGGGTGACGTTGACGTGCACCCCTGCGGCGGTGAGGCGCCGGAAGGCCCGCACCCCCTCCAAGGTGCCGGGGACCTTGATCATCACGTTGGGGCGGCCCAGCCGTCGGAACAGGCGCTTGGCCTCGGCCACGGTGCCCTCCTCGTCGTGGGCCAGGGAGGGCGAGACCTCCAGGCTCACGAAGCCGTCGCGCCCGCCGCTGGCCTCGTGCACCGGCCGCAGCACGTCCGCCGCCTCCTGGACGTCCTCCACCGCCAAGGCGAAGAACAGCTCCCTGGGGTCCCGGCAGCCGCGCTCCCAGTGGGTCTCGATGGCCTGCTGGTAGGCTTGGCCGGTAGCCAGGGCCTTCTCGAAGATGGTGGGGTTGGAGGTCACCCCCGAGAGCCCGTCCTCCTCCACCAGCCGGGCCAGCTCGCCAGAGCGGACCATCTCCCGGTGGATGTGGTCGTACCAGACGCTCTGGCCGAGGGCCTGGAGGGCCCGGATGGGATGGCGCTCGGAGTCGGGCTCGGGGGGCACGGCCCCGGCGGGTGCACTCTCCGGAGGTAGGGGCTCGCTGGGCATGGCTCTTCTTCCTCTCCTGCTCTCTAAGGCAACAGCTTCGGGCCTGGACGCCGGGCGGCGGCGGGTCGGCACGCCACCGCCCCTCCCTGCCCATATCGGCCGCCGTGGGCGCGCCCTTAGCCCGTGCGCCGGCCCCCGAAGGGGCCTAAGCTGGAGGGGGGCGAGGACCCCGCCCCCCGTATCCCGCAGGGAGGTGAGGAGCCATGACCTGCTGCACCGGCCCACCGGCTCCCCGGTGGAGGTGCTGGACGCCGCCGCGCTGGCCGACCCCTGCCGGGGGGGGGAGGTGCTGGGGCGCTTCCACGCCGGCGAGGAGCTGCGGGAGCCCGAGCCTTTTCGCAAGGCGGAGCTGGCCTTCCCCTCGGGGGAGTCCCTGCCCCGCTGGTGGGTGGACCCCGGCTGGCGCACGGGAGCTGGGAAGCCGGTCACGGCGCCGGACGACCCAGCACGCTAGCCTGAACCCAAGCTTCCGGAAGGCGGGCGCGGCGGCGCGCCCGGCACGGCTCATGCCCCCCGCCAAACGTGCTATAAACGTGCGACCGGCCCGGCGGCCGGGGCCTGGCGCCCCGGATCGGGCCACAACGGAGACCCGCCCCCACCGGAGCCACCGTCCGTGCACCCGGCCCTCGTCCGCCACGCCCCGCGCCGCTCCTGCCGCGGGCTGCTCTGCCTGGTGCTCTGCGCCCTGGGGCTGCTGGCCCTGCCACCGGCCCAGGCCCGCGGCTGCGCCGGCCCGGGCTGCCCGGTGCCGGCGCGCGCGCCCCTGCAGCCCCTTCCGGGGCAGGCCGAGGCCCTGGTCTCGCCCTGGGCGGAGGACCCGGCCTTGGCCGGGGCGCTGCCCCCGGAGGGCGCCCCGCTCCTGGCCCGCTGGCGGCTGCGTGCTTCGGGGGGCCGCCTCCTGGATCTGAGCCCGCCGACGACGGCGCCGGCAGGCGGGAGGCGGGGGCTCCTGGACGGCCTGCGCCTGCGTTGGCATCGGGGCTGGCAGGTGCTGAAGGAGGTGGGGGGTCTGCCCCTGCGGCTGCGTCTGGACCGCTCCGGGCCCCTGCTGCGGGCGGGGGAGGAGGAAGGCCTGCAGCTGGACCTGCGCCTGGGACCAGGCCGCTCCCCTGTTGTCGAGCCCCGGCTCTACCTGGGCCTCCACCACCGCTGGTGAGGCCCCTCCAGCGGCCCGCAGCCAGGGCTACAGGCCCGCCACCGCCTGCCCCAGCATCACCACCCCCAGCACGGCCAGGGCCAGGCTGAAGCCCTTCTGCAGCGGCCCCTGGCGCAGCCGCCGCAGCAGCCAGGAGCCGGCCACCGCTCCCGCCGCGGCCAGCAGGCCGATACTGGCCATCAGGCCCAGGTCCAGGGGCACCCGTCCCAGGTAGCCCAGCCCGGCGGCGGTGGCGTTGCCCACGATGAGCACCAGCGAGTGGGCCACCGCGGTGGGCAGGTGCGCCACCCCCAAAGCCACCAGGGCCGGCACCATCAGGAAGCCGCCTCCCACCCCCAGGAGACCTGTGAGCACGCCCAGACCG
>WFXX01000129.1 GCA_015490395.1 Gammaproteobacteria bacterium
GTGCTGGACCAGCACCTGCTGCCCCACCACCTGCTCAGCTGGCTCATGCTCCGCCTGACCCGGGTGCGGGCTCGGTGGTTCAAGAACTGGCAGATCCGCTGGTTCCTGCGCCGTTATCGGGTGGATCCGACCACCGTCCCCGACCCGGACCCGGAGGCCTGGCCAGACTTCAACAGCTTCTTCACCCGTCCTCTGCCTCCTGGAACCCGCCCGGTGGTGGACGGCCCGGGCGAGGCCGCCTCGCCGGTGGACGGCACCGTCTCCCAGGCAGGCGACCTGGAGGACGGGCTGCTGCTCCAGGCCAAGGGCTGCCGCTACGCCCTGGAGGCCCTGCTGGCGGGGGCGGAGCGGGCCCGCCCCTTCCGGGCCGGGAGCTTCGCCACCCTCTACCTGGCCCCCGCAGACTACCATCGGGTGCACATGCCCCTGGACGGCCGCCTCCTGGAGGCCTGCCACGTGCCAGGGCGGCTCTTCAGCGTCAGCCCCCGCACCACCGAGGAGGTGCCGGGGCTCTTCGTGCGCAACGAGCGCCTGGTGACCGTCTGGGAGACCGAGGCCGGCCCCATGGCCCTGGTCCTGGTAGGGGCCCTGTTCGTGGCCGGCATCGAGACGGTGTGGACCGGCATCCTGCCCCGGGCGCGCCGGCCCCTGAGCTGGCGCTACGGGGAGGGGGGGCCGCGCCTGGCCCGCGGGCAGGAGCTGGGCCGCTTCAACATGGGCTCCACGGTGATCGTGCTCTTTGCCCCCGGGCGGGCGCGTCTGGCGCCCGGCATCCGCCCGGGGGTACGTCTGCGCATGGGAGAACTGCTCGCCCGCGTGCGAATCGGCAGCTGAGGCAGGCTCAGGTGCCCGTTCGGGTGTGTGTCCCCGAGGGGCCCCGGCGCAAGAGGATCTCCTGCAGGGCACGGAAGGTGGCGGCATCGAAGTCGGTGAAGGCTGCACCCACCCCTTCCGGGGTGACCCGTGCCACGCGAGCCCGAACCCGGTGACGGCTGGGGCCAGGGCCGCCCAGCCGGAACACCAAGTCCACCACCTGCTGTGGGCGCAGCCCAGGCACCACACCCACCGGCGCGGCCACAAAGGCACCGCCCAGGCTCACGTCCCGGGTTCGCCAACCTGTCTGCGGAGCGCCTCCGCCCTCCGGCTCCACGTCCACGTCCAGCTCCAGAGGGGTCCGCGCTGTCCAGCGCCGCTCCGCCATACCTCCGCTTCCCATAGCATGACCTCCCCTAGGAACACTTAGCAAGAAGCGTACCGCCGCCGAGCGTCATCGTAACCTATTGATGAAACGAGAATGCACGGACCCAGCTCGGCGAAGGACGAGCGCTCCTGTTAGACAGACCGACAACCCTCGGTTAAGCCCTCATCTTTGTTCAGGTATAGGCCATCCACGGAGCGGTGGGAAGGGCTCAAGCCCGATCCCAGGGGAAGGGCAACACCTCGCTCAGGGTCTCAGCCCCCAGGAGGCGCATCAGGAGCCGGTCCACTCCCAGGGCCACCCCGGCGCAAGGGGGCAGGCCCGCCTCCAGGGCGGCCAGGAAGCGCCGGTCCACGGGAGGCAGGGCCTGACCCCGGGCCCGGCGCTGGCGCAGGTCGGCCTCGAAGCGCCGGGCCTGCTCCTCGGGGTCTCGCAGCTCCTGGAAGCCATTGGCCAGCTCCAAGCCGTCCACGTAGAGCTCGAAGCGCCGCGCCACCGGGCGAACCCCAGGGCCAGGCGCCAGCTCGGCCAGCATGGCCTGCTCCGCCGGCCAGTGGGTGACGAAGACCCGTCCTAGACGGGCCAGGAGGGGCTCCACCCGGTGGCTCCAGAGCAGGTCCAGCCAGGGGCCCTTGCCGTCTTCGGGCCCCAGGCCCCGCACCCGGAGCCCCTGGGCGCCGGCGGCCTCGGCCAGCTCGTCGGGCGCTGCGGCATGAGGGTTCAGGCCGCAGGCCTCCTCGAACAGCTCTCCGTAGGGCCGACGCGCCGCCGGCGGGCCGGGAAGCGTCTCCTGGAGCAGGGCCTCCACCTCCTCCATGAGCCGCTCCATGGACCAGCCCGGCCGGTACCACTCCAGGAGGGTGAACTCCGGGTTGTGCAGCCGGCCCCGCTCCCCGGCCCGAAAGGCGTGGGTGAGGGCATAGACCGGACCGCTGCCGGCAGCCAGGAGACGCTTGAGGTGGAGCTCCGGGGAGGTGATCAAGTGGCGGACGCCTCCGGGGAGGGGCACCGCAAAAGGCTCCACCCCGGGATCGGTGCTCGCTCCCTGGCTCAGGAGGGGGGGGTCCACCTCCAGGACCCCCCGCCCATCCAGGAAGGCCCGCAGCCGCCGCAGCAGCTCGGCCCGCCGGCGCAACAGCTGCGGCGAGGCGGCGGGGCGCCAATCAGCCGAAGAGCGGCTCAATGGGGATCCAGTGGGCTCGTCGGGGGCTCGGGGTCAGGCGCGCACGCGGGAGACGTACTCCCCGGTGCGGGTGTCCACCTTGAGCACGTCCCCTTCCTCTACAAAGAGGGGCACGCGGATCACCGCCCCCGTCTCCAGGGTGGCGGGCTTGCTGCCCCCACTGGAGGTGTCCCCCCGCACCCCGGGGTCGGTCTGCACTACCTTCAGCTCCACGAAGTTGGGCGGGGTGACGGCGATGGGCTCGCCGTTCCACAGGGTCACGGTGCACAGCTCCTGGCCCTTGAGCCATTGGGCCGCCTCGCCCATGACCGCCTTGGAGGCAGCATGCTGCTCGAAGGTCTCCGGCACCATGAAGTGCCAGAACTCGCCGTCCGTGTAGAGATACTGCATCTCCACGTCCACCACGTCGGCAGCCTCTACGGTCTCGCCGGACTTGAAGGTGCGCTCCACGATGCGGCCGGTCTTGAGGTTGCGCAGCCTGACCCGGGTGAAGGCCTGGCCCTTGCCGGGCTTGACGAAGTCACTGGCGACGATGACGCAGGGGTCGCCGTCGATCATCACCTTGAGCCCGGTCTTGAGGTCATTGGTGCCATAGGTCGCCATGGTGGAGATGCCTCGCAGCTTGCCCGTGCTCTGCCGCCGGCCCTTGCGGCGGGCCGGGGCGCCGATTTAGCTTGCCCCCATGCCCGAGGGCGAGCGCATATTACAGCGAAAGCCGGGGGCTGGGGAGCGGCCGCCTTGGCGGGAAGAGCTCCTTCGCTCGGTGACGGACGCGGCAGAGCTGCTGCGCCTGCTGGAGCTGCCCCCCACCCTGCTGGATGGGGTGCGGGCTGGGGAGCGCGCCGCCGGGGGCTTCCCCCTGCGGGTGCCCCGGCCCTTCGTGGCCCGCATGCGCCGTGGGGACCCCGCCGACCCCCTTCTCCGGCAGGTGCTCCCAGGCCTGGAGGAGGGCCGCCCGGTGCCGGGCTTCGTGGCCGACCCCCTGGGCGAGGCCGCCCGCCAGCCCGTCCCCGGCCTGCTGCGCAAGTACCGGGGGCGGGCCCTGCTGGTGCTCACCGGGGCCTGCGCGGTGCACTGCCGCTACTGCTTTCGGCGCCACTTCCCCTACGGCGGGGCCTCCCT
Organism: Gammaproteobacteria bacterium; assembly: GCA_015490395.1. Taxonomy (GTDB): domain Bacteria; phylum Pseudomonadota; class Gammaproteobacteria; order DRLM01; family DRLM01; genus S141-70. Next base: position 3,504 of record WFXX01000129.1, read on the forward strand.
GGACCTGGAGCCGGCCCTGGCCACCCTCGCCCGGGACGGGGAGCTGACCGAGGTCATCCTCAGCGGGGGCGATCCCCTGGTCTGGGACGACGCCCGCCTGGGGGCCCTGGCCCGGCGGCTGGCGGCCCTCCCCCGCCTACGCCGCCTGCGCATCCACACCCGGCTGCCGGTGGTGCTCCCCGCCCGAGTGGACGAGGCCCTGCTGGGCTGGCTGGGGGCGCTGCCATTGACCCCGGTGGTGGTGGTGCACTGCAACCACCCCCGGGAGCTCGATGCCGAGACGGCCGCTGCCCTGGGCCGCCTGCGGGCCGCCGGGGTCCAGGTACTCAACCAGGCGGTGCTGCTCAGGGGGGTGAACGACTCGGCGGCCGTCCTGGCTGAGCTCTCCGAGCGGCTCCTGGAGGCGGGGGCCCTGCCCTACTACCTGCACCTGCTGGACCGGGTGGCGGGGGCGGCCCATTACGAGGTGCCCGAGGCCGAGGCGCGGGCCCTGGTGGCGGAGCTGCGCCGGCGGTTGCCAGGCTATCTGGTGCCCCGGCTGGCCAGGGAACATCCAGGCTCTCCGGCCAAGGAGGTGCTGCTGGCCTGAGCCCTCAGGCATCGAAGGCGTGGCCCGCCCTCTCCCCGCCCGGGGCCTCCCGGAAGAACTGCACGAAGGGCTGGGGATAGCGCAGCAGGCCACCCCCTTGCAGGGCCTCTTCCCGCAGCTCCCGGGCCGTCACCGCCCCGGCTGGCACCGGCAGGGGGCACTGCACCCCCCAGCGGGAGGCCGGCTCGAAGCCGAAGCGGGCGAAGTAGTCCGGGTGCCCTACCACCACCACCGCCCCGTGGCCCAGCCGCCCGGCCCGCTCCAGGGCCGAGCGCACCAGGGCCGAGCCGATGCCACGGTGGCTCTGGGAGGGCACCACGGCCAGCGGCGCCAGGGCCAGCACCGGCACTTGGCCTCCCGGCCGCTCCAGGGCGGCCCGGAAGAGCATCAGGAAGCCGGCGATGCGCCCCTCCACCTCGGCCACCAGGCTCAGCTCGGGGATGTAAGCCTCGGTGCGCCGAAGGGCCACTGCCAGCCGGGACTCGGCCTCGCCCCCGAAGGCGCTGCGGTGCACCACGTCGACGGCGTCGGCATCGGCGGGGGTCTCCGGACGAATGACGGGCTCCTGCATGGCTCCTCCCCGGGGCGCGGGCGGCCCCGCGTCGTGCTACCAGCCGCCCTAGGCAGGCGGCTGCTACCAAAGATATTAGCAGTGTGACAGGGCTCAACTTCCCAGCGGGGAAGCCGATCACTGCCTCGGGACCCCCGCAGCAGGACACCGCCATGGACGCCCCAGCCGCATCCGCGCCCGCCACGGGCACCTTCGGGGAAGGGAAGCTCCGGCTGCTGGTGCTGGCCGAGCGATGCGCCTTGCCGCAACGGCTCCTGCAGCCCCTGAAGAGGGAGCTAGGCCTGAGCGCCGCCCGAGCGGGGAACCCCGTGGAGCTGCAGGCGGCCCTGCGCCGAGGCCCCTGGGATCTGGCCCTCCTTTTCCTGGAGGAGGGCACGCAGGAGGGACGCGGGATGCTGGAGCTGCTGCGCCTGTGCCGGCATCAAGCCCCGGCACTCCCCGTGGCTGCGGTGCTGGAGGAGGGGCAGGCCACGCTCGCCCCAAGCCTGCTGGCCCAGGGAGTGAGCCTGGTGGCCGCTGCCCAGCCGGAGGCGGTGGCCCTCTTGATCCGGGGTGCCCTGCGGGCCGTCCCACCGGCGCCCACGGCCCCACAGGCCTCGCGTCAGGCCGCCGTCGCGCCCTCGCCGGAACAGGAACAGGGACAAGGGATCACGCCCGAGGCGGTGCGGGCCGCCCTGGAGGAGGGCAGGTTCCGGCTGCTCTTCCAGCCCATCGTAGCCCTGCACGCCGAGCCCGTCCCCATCCACGAGGTGCTGCTGCGCATGCGCGGCCCCGATGGGCGCGAGCTCCTGCCCAAGGACTTCCTCCCGGCGGCCGCCCGAGGCGGGCTCATGCCCGAGGTGGATCGCTGGGTGCTGACCCGGGCCTGCGACCTGCTAGCCAAGCACCGCACCAAGGGCGAGGCCCTGCAGCTGCTGGTGAAGCTGGATGGGCGGAGCCTGGAGCCAGGGCTCTCGGTGTGGGTGGGCCAGCGCCTCAGGGAACGGGATCTGGAGGCCCGCGACCTGATCCTGGAGCTGCGCGAGGCGGACGCCGCCCGGGACCTGCCCACAGCCATCAGCCTCCTGCAGCGCCTGGGGGAGCTGGGCTGCGGCACCGCCCTGAGCCACTTCGGCGCCGAGCCCAGCTCCCTGGAGCGACTGGAGGCCCTGCAGCCGGACTACGTCAAGCTATCCCCCTCGCTGGTGGGCCGCCTCAGCGAGGACCCCCGCCAGGAGGCCACCGTGCGGGTCATGGTCCAATCGGCCCACCAGGCAGGAGCCAAGGTCATTGCCACCTTTGTCCAGGAGGCCTCCACCCTCACCACCCTTTGGCAATGCGGGGTGGACTACATCCAGGGCTACTTCCTGCAGCGGCCCGAGGAGGCCCTCAGCCTCTCCCCCGTCGAGGAGGCCGCCGGCTGAGGCCCTCCCCGCGCCCCTCAACCTCCGGCCTCCAGCCGGGCGATGCGCTCCTCTAGGGGCGGGTGGGTCATGAACAGCCGGGCCAGCCCCCCGCCAGCCTTGCCGAAGATGCCGAAGGCAGCCAGCTGGTCCGGCAGGTGGGGCTCGACACGCCCCCCCTCGGCAATGGCCTTCAGCCGCCGCAGGGCAGCGATCATCTTCTCCCGCCCGGCCAGACGGGCCCCGCCGGCATCGGCCCGGAACTCCCGTTGCCGGGAGAACCAGAACACGATGATGCTGGCCAGGATGCCCAGGACGATCTCGGCCACGATGGCGGTGATCCAGAAGCCGGGCCCGTGCCCACGCTCGTTGCGGAAGACCAGCCGGTCCACCAGATAGCCCACCACCCGGGAGAGGAAGATCACGAAGGTGTTCACCACGCCCTGGATGAGCGCCAGGGTGATCATGTCCCCGTTGGCGATGTGGGAGACCTCGTGCCCCAGCACCGCCTCGGCCTCGTCCCGGTCCATGTGCTGCAGCAGCCCGGTGCTCACCGCCACCAGCGCCTTGTCCCGCCGGGCCCCCGTGGCGAAGGCATTGGGATCAGGCGAGGGATAGATGGCCACGTCCGGCATGCCGATGCCCGCAGCCCGGGCCTGCCGGCGCACCGTCTCCACCAGCCAGCGCTCCACCTCGTCTCGGGGCTCGGTGATGATCTGGGCCCCAGTGGCTTGGATGGCCATCCACTTGGAGATGGCCAAGGAGATGAACGCGCCGCCCATGCCGAAGACGGCCGCGAAGGCCAGCAACGCCTCGTAGTCCAGGCCAACGCCCTGCTCGTCCAGGATGCGCTCCACCCCCAGCAGGCGTAGGGAGATGCTGAGCACCACCAGGATGGCCAGGTTGGTGACGATGAACAGCAATACGCGCTTCATGGCTCCTCGCCGCTCCTTCGAATGATTCCTCTAGCGTATGGCGTGCTGATCGTTAGCCGCATGCCTCCCGGCACCGGGGCCGCGCCTCCCGCTTTCCGAGCCCGACGAACCCCGCGTGCCCCTCAGCCCCCAGGCGGCAGGCCTTCCAGGGCCTGCACCCGCCGGAAGCCCCGGGGCAGGAGCTGGCCGCGCCGTCCCCGCTCGCCCAGGTAGCGCTCCAGGTCCTTCCCAGCCAGGGCCATCCGGCGTTGACCAACCCGCACCGCCAAAGTTCCCCGAACGGGCACCGCGGCCACCGCCGCCAGGCGCTCCTCCCCCCGGAGCGCCAGGAGGCGCACACCGCGGCCCCGGACCATGCGCGGGAGCTGCTCCAGCGGAAAGAGCAGCAGCCGGCCCTCGCTGGAAGCCGCCGCCACCCAGCCCCCCTCACCCTGCGGGACGGCCACGGGGGCCAGGGCGACGGCCCCTTCGGGCACGGCGAGCACCGCCCGCCCCCCCTTCTGCCGGGCCAGGAGCTCGCCCAGGCGGGCCAGGAAGCCGTAGCCGGCGCTGGAGGCCAGCAGCCACAAGCCCTCTTCCTCCCCCGCCGCCAGGCCCACGAAGGCCGCCCCGGCGGGCGGGTCGAAGCGCCCGCTCAGGGGCTCGCCCTGGCCCCGGGCCGAGGGCAGGCTCCGGGCCGCCACAGCATAGCTGCGTCCGGTGCTGTCCAGGAAGGCCACCGGCTGGTGGCTGCGCACCCGGACGGCGGCCAGGAAGCCGTCCCCGCCGCGGTAGCTCAGGGTCTCCGGGTCCACCTCGTGGCCCTTGGCGGCCCGCACCCAGCCCCGCCGGGAGAGCACCACCGTCAGGGGCTCGCTGGGCAGGAGCTCGGCCTCGCTGAGGGCCCGGGCAGGGGGGCGGGCCACGATGGGCGAGCGGCGCCCGTCGCCGTAGCGGCGGGCGTCGGCCTCGATCTCCCCGCGGATCAGCCGCCGCAGGCGGCGGGGCGAGGCCAGGGTGGCCTCCAGCTCCCCGCGCTCGCCCTCCAGCCGCCCCTGCTCCTCCAGGATGCGGAGCTCCTCCAGGCGGGCCAGCTGGCGCAGCCGCAGCTCCAGGATGGCGCGGGCTTGCTCCTGGCTCAGGCCGAAGCGCTCCATGAGGGCCGCCTGGGGGTCCTCGGCCTCGCGCACGATGGCGATGACCTCGTCCAGGTTCAGGTAGGCCACCCGCAGGCCTTCCAGCACGTGCAGGCGCGAGCGCACCTGCTCCAGGCGCCACTGCAGGCGCCGGCGCACGGTGCGGGTGCGGAACTCCAGCCACTCGGCCAGCAGGGCCTTGAGGTCCCGCACCCGGGGCCGGCCGTCCAGGCCGATGACGTTCAGGTTCACCCGGTAGCTGCGCTCGAGGTCCGTGGTGGCGAACAGGTGGGCCATGAGGGCCTCGGCGTCCACCCGGCGCGAGCGCAGGGCGATGACCAGCCGGGTGGGGTGCTCGTGATCGGACTCATCGCGCAGGTCCTCCACCATGGGCAGGCGCCGGGCCTGCATCTGGGCGGCGATCTGCTCCAGCACCCTGGCCCCGGAGACCTGATAGGGCAAGGCGGTGATCACCACGTCACCGCCCTCCCGCTCCCAGCGGGCCCGCATGCGCAGCGTCCCGGTGCCGGTCTCATAGATGCGCCGCAGCTCCTCCGGAGGGGTGATGATCTCGGCCTCGGTGGGGAAGTCCGGTCCGGGCAGGTGCTCGCAGAGCTCGGCCACCGTGGCCCGGGGGTGCTCCAGGAGATGGACGCAGGCCGCGGCCAGCTCGCGCAGGTTGTGGGGCGGGATGTCCGTGGCCATCCCGACGGCGATGCCGGTGGCCCCGTTGAGCAGCACGTGGGGCAGGCGCGCAGGCAGCACCGCGGGCTCCCGCAGGCTGCCGTCGAAGTTGGGCACCCAGTCCACCGTGCCCTGCTCCAGCTCCTGGAGCAGCAGCTCGGCGTGGCGCGACAGCCGCGCCTCGGTGTAGCGCATGGCCGCGAAGGACTTGGGGTCGTCCGGGGAGCCGAAGTTGCCCTGGCCGTCGACGAGGGGATAGCGGAAGGAGAAGGGCTGGGCCATGAGGACCAGGGCCTCGTAGCAGGCCGCGTCCCCGTGGGGGTGGAACTTGCCCAGGACGTCGCCCACGGTGCGGGCGCACTTCTTGGGCTTGGCCCCGGGGCCCAGCCCCAGCTCGGCCATGGCGTAGACGATGCGCCGCTGCACCGGCTTGAGCCCGTCGCCGATGTGGGGCAGGGCCCGGTCCAGGATGACGTACATGGAATAGTCCAGGTACGCCCGCTCGGTGAAGCGCTTGAGGGGCAGGCGCTCAATGCCCGTCTCGCTCAGGCTCTCGCTCATCGGCCTCTACCGCGTGTGGGAGGGTTCAGACCTGGACCTCGGCCAGGTGGCCGTGGGCCTCCAGCCAGGTGCGCCGGTCGGCGGCTCGGCGCCGGGCCAGCAGCAGGTCCAGCAGCTCCTCGCTACCGTCGCCGTCGGCCACGGTGAGCTGCACCAGGCGGCGGGTGTCCGGGTCCATGGTGGTCTCGCGCAGCTGCATGGGGTTCATCTCGCCCAGGCCCTTGAAGCGGGTGACCTGGATCCGGCCCTTGCGGCTGGCCCGCAGCCGGTCCAGGAGGGCCTCCTTCTCCGCCTCGTCCAGGGCGTAATGCACCTCCTGGCCCACGTCCACCCGGTACAGGGGGGGCATGGCCACATAGACGTGCCCGGCGGCCACCAGGGGCCGGAAGTGGCGCAGGAAGAGGGCGCAGAGCAAGGTGGCGATGTGGGCCCCGTCGGAGTCGGCATCGGCCAGGATGCAGACCTTGCCGTAGCGCAGCCCCTCCAGGCGCCCCGAGCCGGGCTGGACCCCGATGGCCTGGGCGATGTCGTGCACCTCCTGGGAGGCCAGCACCTCCTCGGGGGCCACCTCCCAGGTGTTGAGGATCTTGCCCCGCAGGGGCATCACCGCCTGGAACTCCTTGTCCCGGGCCTGCTTGGCCGACCCCCCGGCGGAGTCACCCTCGACCAGGAAGAGCTCGGTGCGGCCCGGATCCTGGCTGGTGCAGTCGGCCAGCTTCCCGGGCAGGGCGGGGCCGGCGGTGATCCGCTTGCGCACCACCCGCCGGGCGGCCCGCTGCCGAGCCTGGGCCCGCTCGATGGCCAGCCGCGCCAGGGCCTCGCCCTCGGCCACGTGCTGCCCCAGCCACAGGCTAAAGGCGTCCTTCACCGCCCCGGCCACGAAGGCGGCGCACTCGCGCGAGCTCAGCCGCTCCTTGGTCTGACCGCTGAACTGGGGCTCGCGCAGCTTGACCGAGAGCACGTAGGCCACCCCTTCCCAGACGTCCTCGGGGGCCAGCTTCACGCCCCGGGGGAGCAGGCCGCGGAACTCGCAGAACTCCCGCAGGGCCTCCAGCAGGCCGGTGCGCAGCCCATTGACGTGGGTGCCGCCCTGGGGGGTGGGCACCAGGTTCACATAGCTCTCCCGGGGCAGCTCGACGTCGCCCTCGGGCACCCAGGCCAGGGCCCAGGCCACCTGCTCCCGCTCCCCCTCCAGGGAGCCGGTGAAGGGCTCCCGGGGCAGGCGGGCGCAGCCGCCCAGGGCCTCGAGCAGATAGTCCCGCAGCCCGCCCCGGAAGCACCAGCGCACGCCTTCGCCCGAGGCCTCGTCCAGGAAGGAGACCTCCAGCCCGGGGCAGAGCACCGCCTTGGCCCGCAGCAGGTGCTTCAGGCGCGCCACGCCGAAGCGGGGCGAGTCGAAATGGCGGGCGTCGGGCCAGAAGCGCACCGCGGTGCCGGTGCGCCGCCGGGCCACCGGGCCCACCACCTCCAGCTCCTGCAGCTTCTCGCCTCCGGCGAAGGCCATGAAGTGCTCCCGCCCGTCCCGCCACACCCGCACCTCCAGACGCCGGGAGAGGGCGTTGACCACCGAGACCCCCACCCCGTGGAGGCCCCCGGCGAAGCGGTAGCTCTTGTCGGAGAACTTGCCGCCGGCGTGGAGGCGGGTGAGGATGAGCTCCACTCCCGGCACCCCCTCCTCGGGGTGCACGTCCACCGGCATGCCGCGGCCGTCGTCGCGCACCTCCAGGGAGCCGTCCCGGTGCAGGATCACCTCCACCCGACGGGCGTGGCCGGCCAGGGCCTCGTCCACGGCGTTGTCGATGACCTCCTGGGCCAGGTGGTCGGGCCGGGAGGTGTCGGTGTACATGCCCGGCCGGCGCCGCACCGGCTCCAGGCCGGTGAGCACCTCGATGGCCGAGGCGTCGTAGGCGTTGCGGGAGGCGCTCATCAGAAGGGTCAAGCATCTATCAGGGGCCGGCCCGAGCGGGCCGGCGCGATTATACCCGAGCGCGACGGGCGGCCAGGGCCGAGGCCAGCAGCAGCACCACCCCCACCGTGAGAGCGGCGTCGGCCAGGTTGAAGGCCGGCCAGTGGCAGGCCGGGCCCTCCGGGTGGAGGCGGAGGTAGAACAGGGGCGGGCAGGAGATGGCCGGGAAGTGGAGGTCCACGTAGTCCACCACCGGGCCGCGCAGCAGCCGGTCCACGCCGTTGCCCCAGGCCCCGCCCAGGAGACAGGCGATGCCCGCCTTCTCCCCGGCTGGCCCGCCGGGGCCCAGCCGGCGCAGCCAGGTCAGCAGCAGGACCGTGGCCGCTAGGGCTACGCCCAGGAAGAGCCAGCGCTGCCAGCCCCCACCCGAGGCCAGCAGGCCGAAAGCCGCCCCGGGATTGTGGGCCAGGCGCAGATCCAGCCAGGGGCCGAGGGGCACGGGGCCTGCGGCCAGGGCCTCCAGGGCCCAGGCCTTGAGGGCCTGGTCCAGGAGGGCTAGGAGGGCGGCCAAGGCCAGCCAGGGCCTCACGGCGGCCTCAGGCCAGGCGCCGCTGCTCGCCGGGCCCGGCCACGTTCTCCACGCAGCGGCCGCAGAGCGCGGGGTGATCCGGGTGCACGCCCACGTCCGCCCGCCGGTGCCAGCAGCGCACGCACTTGGGATGGGGGGAGGGGGCCACCCGCACCCACAGCTCGTCCCCGGTCGGCAGCTCGTAGCGCACCGCCCCCTCGGGCACCGGAGCGGTGCTGGGATGCAGACGGGCCTCGGAGGTGATGAGCACGAAGCGCAGCTCCCCATCCAGATGCTCCAGGCGGTCGAAGAGGGCCTGACCGCAATGGAGATCCACCTCGGCATCCAGCCCCGCCCCGATGCGCCCCGCGGCTCGCAGCGCCTCCAGCTCACGGGAGACCGCCCCGCGCACCTCGAGCACCTCCTCCCAGAAGGCCAGGGCCGCATCCGCCTCCTCCCGGGTGGCGTAGGGCTCGGGGAGCTGGTGCCAACGCTCCAGGAACACCGAGGGGCCGCGCTCGCCCGGCAGGTGCTCCCAGATCTCGTCGGCGGTGAAGCTCAGCACCGGGGCCAGCCAGCGCACCATGGCCTCGGCCAGGTGATACAGGGCCGTCTGCGCCGAGCGCCGGGGCAGGCCCGCGGCCCGGGTGGTGTAGAGCCGGTCCTTGAGCACGTCCAGGTAGAAGCCCCCCAGGTCCACCACGCAGAACTGGTGCAGTCGCTGGTAGACCTGGTGGAACTCACCGTCCAGGTAGGCGCGGCGCAGGGTCTCCTGCAGCCGCCGGGCCCGCTCCAGAGCCCAGCGATCCAAGGCCAGCATGGCCTCGGGGGCCACGGCGTGGCGGCCCGGATGGAAGCCGTCCAGGTTGCCCAGGAGGAAGCGAACGGTGTTGCGGAGGCGCCGATAGGCGTCGGCCATGCGGCCCAGGATCTCCTCGGAGACGGCCATCTCCGCCCGGTAGTCGGTGGCCGCCACCCACAGCCGCAGCACGTCCGCCCCCAGCCGGTCCACCACCTCCTGGGGGGCCACCACGTTGCCCAGGCTCTTGGACATCTTGCGGCCCGCGGCGTCCACGGTGAAGCCATGGGTGAGCACCGCGCGGTAGGGGGCCTCGCCCCGCAGGGCCACCCCCGTGAGCAAGGAGGATTGGAACCAGCCCCGGTGCTGGTCGGAGCCCTCCAGGTAGAGGTCGGCGGGAGGGCCGCCCAGCTCTTCCCGGCGCTCCAGCACCGTGGCGTGGGTCACGCCGGAGTCGAACCACACGTCCAGGATATCGGTGACCTTGCGGTAGTGCCCGGCCTCCTCCCCCAGCAGCTCCCGTGGGTCGAGCTCGAACCAGTAGTCGACGCCGTCGCGCTCGATGCCGCGGGCCACCTGCTCCAGGAGCTCGGCCCAGCGCGGGTGCAAGGCGCCGGTGTCCTGGTGCACGAAGAGGGCGATGGGCACCCCCCAGGCCCGCTGCCGCGAGACGCACCAGTCGGGGCGGCGCTCCACCATGGCCCGGATGCGGCTCTCGCCCCAAGCCGGCATCCAGCGCACCCGGCCGATGGCCTCCAGGGCTGCCCCGCGCAGCCCCTTGCGGTCCATGGCGATGAACCACTGGGGGGTGGCCCGGAAGATCACCGGGGTCTTGTGCCGCCAGCAGTGGGGGTAGCTGTGGACCACCATCTCCTGGTGCAACAGGGCCCCTCGGGCCTTGAGCAGCTCCGCCACGCGGTCGTTGGCCTCCCCCAGCACCGAGGCCCCTGCCAGATAGGGCGTGCCGGGCAGGAAGCGGCCGTCGTCGCCCACCGGGCAGAGGACCTCGAGGCCGTAGCGCTGGCCCACCTCGTGGTCCTCCTGGCCATGACCGGGGGCGATGTGCACGCAGCCGGTGCCGGCCTCGGTGGTGACGTGCTCGGCCAGCACCACGGGCACCTCCCGCTCGAGGAAGGGATGGGCCAGGCGCAGGCCCTCCAGGTCCCGGCCCAGGCAGGTGGCCAGCACCCGGTGCGGCCCCAGGGCCCAGCGCACGGCGGCGTCCTTGAGCAGGGCATCGGCCAGCACCAGGCGCTCCCGGCCGGCCGGGCCCTCGGCCTGCACCACCACGTAGGCCAAGTCCGGGTGCACGGCCACCGCCTGGTTGGCGGGCAGGGTCCAGGGGGTGGTGGTCCAGATGACCACGCTGAGCGGCCCCTCTCCCTGGTGTCCCGGGACGTGGCGGCAGCGCTGGAAGAGGGTCTCATCCTCCAGCACGGGGAAGCGCACGTCCACCGCCAGGGAGCGGCGCTCCTCGTACTCGACCTCCGCCTCGGCCAGGGCCGAGCCGCAGTCCACGCACCAGTGCACCGGCTTGAAGCCGCGCACCACGTGCCCCCGCTCCAGGATGCGGCCGAAGGCCCGCAGGATGGCCGCCTCGGCGGCCGGCTCCATGGTCAGGTAGGGCCGCTCCCAGTCCCCCAGGACCCCCAGCCGTTGGAAGTCGGCCCGTTGCAGCGCCACCTGCTCGGCGGCGTAGGCCCGGCAGGCCTCCCGGAAGGCTCGAGGGCTGACCCGCTCGCCCGGCCGGCCCAGACGGCGCTCCACCTGCAGCTCGATGGGCAGGCCATGGCAGTCCCAGCCCGGCACGTAGGGGGCGTCCCGACCCTCCAGGGTCTGCACCTTGACCACCATGTCCTTGAGGATCTTGTTGACGGCGTGCCCGATGTGGATGGGGCCGTTGGCATAGGGCGGGCCGTCGTGCAGGACGAAGCGGGGGCAGCCCTGGCGGGCCTCGCGCAGCCGCCGGTACAGATCCAGCTCCTGCCAGCGGCGCAGCCGCTCTGGCTCGCGCCGGGGCAGCTCGGCCCGCATGGGAAAGCCCGTCCTGGGCAGGTTCAGGGTGTGCTTGTAGTCGCGCTCGGGCATGCCCCCCCCTCCGGTCTCCGATGCTCGCCGCTCGGCCCACCTCCGGCTCGGGCGGCGTGAAAGGCGCGGGCCGCGGCCACGTCCTGCCGGATCTGCGCCACCAGCGCCTCCAGGGAAGGGAAGCGGCGCTCGGGACGCAGCTTGGCCAGAAAGTCCACGTGCACGTAGCGGCCGTAGAGCCCCCCTCCGGCGTAGTCCAGCAGGTGCACCTCCAGCAGGCTACGTCCGCCACCCACCGTGGGCCGGGTGCCCACGTTGGCTACCCCCGGCCAGGGCTCGCGCTCCAGGCCGAAGAGCTCCACCGCATAGACCCCGCTCACGGGGATCCCGCTCATCGGGGCCCGCCGCCGGTGGAGGTGGATATTGGCCGTGGGGAAGCCCAGCTCCCGGCCGCGGCCGTCGCCCCGGGCCACCCGCCCGCATACCCGATAGGGCCGGCCCAGGAGCTGCTCGGCCGCGGCCAGGTCGTCCTCGGCCAGGGCCCGGCGGATGCGGGTGCTGCTGACCCGCTCCCCGTTGATGCAGAAGGCATGCATGGCCGCCACCTGGAAGCCGTAGCGCCGCCCGGCCGCCTCCAGGGTGGCGAAGTCTCCCCTCTGGCCTCGACCGAAGCGGAAATCGTCCCCCACCACCACATAGCGCACCCCCAGCCCCTCCACCAGCACCCGGCGCACGAAGGCCTCGGCCTCCATGGCCGCCAGGCGCTCGTCGAAGCGCAGGCAGAGCACCCGGTCCACCGAGTAGCGGCGCAGCAGGTGCATCTTCTCCCGGAAGCGGGTCAGCCGCGGGGGGGTCTCACCCCCTGTGAAGTACTCCCGGGGCTGGGGCTCGAAGGTCACCACCACCGTGGGCAGCCCCAGCTCCGCCCCCCGCTCGGCTAGCTGGCCTAGCACGGCCTGGTGCCCCAGGTGGACCCCGTCGAAGTTGCCGATGGTGGCCACCGAGCCCCGGTGCCGGGGGCGCAGGTTGTGCAGGCCGCGGATGAGCTCCATGACGATGGCCGGGCGGTCGCCGCAAGGGCCGGGAAGAGGGCGATTATAAGGAAACCGCCCTTCTCGCGGGGCTCCGCTCAGGAGGGCGGCCGGGCCAGGTGGCGGGGGCGCAGGCCCAGCAGCAGGAGGGCCGCCCCATAGGCCAC